>JALXCB010000140.1:0-1160 GCA_026991225.1 Anaerolineae bacterium
CTTTATCGCAGTCAGGCGCTTACTGACTTCTTCAATTCTCAGAAAGGACATCGGTTTCATTACCTGCTGGAATCGAAAGAGCCGGGCGAAATCATCTTTCTGACAGCCTGGGATAGTGAGAAAGAGATGGAGGAGGCTTACGCTAGCGAAGCCCATCGGCAAGTGGGAGCCAAATTCAAACCCTTTTTGCGGGCTCCCTCCACCAAACAGATTTACGAGGTGCATGAATGAAAACATCGGTCATGACTCATTGGGAGCGGGTGCGGGCCGCACTGCGAGGAGAAGAAGTGGATCGCCCGCCCATCAGCCTGTGGCGACATTGGCCGGTGGATGACGAATCGCCTGCGGCCCTGGCCCATGTCAGCGTGCGCTGGCAGCGCGACTATGATTTCGATCTGGTCAAGTTCATGCCCACGGGAACTTATGGCATCGAAGATTGGGGCGCGGAGACCATTTATCGTCCCACTCCGAATGGGACGCGGACAGTGGTGAAATTTGGTGTGACCCGGCCCGATGACTGGCCGCGCCTGGCCCCTCTCGACGTGACGCGAGGCTATCTGGGAAGACAGATCGAGGCTTTGCGTCTGACCGCCGAAGCGCTGGGGGAGACGGCTCCCATCATGCAGACGGTTTTTAGCCCGCTCACCACCGCTCGCAAATTGGCTGGGGACGTAGTGTTCGCTCACATGCGCCAACATCCCGAGAAGCTGAAAATGGGTCTGCAAATCATCGCCGAAACAACCGCTCGATTTGCCGTCGAGTCGCTAAGGGCCGGGGCGACGGGGCTCTTCTTCGCCACGCAGAATGCAAGTTTTCGTCTGATGAACGACGAGACCTATCGCGAGTTCGGCATGGCGTATGATCTGATGGTGCTCGACGCCGTGGCCGATATGGCTGAATTCAATATCCTGCATATTCATGGCCAAGATGTCATGTTCGATCTGATGACGCAATATCCGGTCGAGGCCATCAACTGGCACGATCGTCTCTCGGGCCCCTCTTTGGCTCAGGCTCGCGAACATTTTGCAGGCCTGTTGATTGGCGGGTTGGAAGAACGGGAGCTGTTGTGGCGCGGCCCGGTTTCAGAGATCGCCCATCAGGTTCGAGACGCCGTTCAGCAAACGCATGGACGTGGTTTCATGCTGGGGCCCGGATGCGTC
>JALXCB010000140.1:1260-13342 GCA_026991225.1 Anaerolineae bacterium
GGGCCTGTGGAAGGCGGCGTGTTACGCATGTCCCTTGGCGCGGATTTCGTCACCTTTGATCCTTTCTTCGACGTCAACAACCGCCAATTCAAACCGGTCTTCTTCGAAGCGCCTATCCGTATCAGCGATGAAGGGGATTTCGAGCCCTGGCTGGCGGAATCGTGGGATGTAAGCGATGATGGCATGACTTACACCCTGCATTTGCGCAAGGGAATCAAATTCCACAATGGACGGGAGATGACCGCTGACGACGTGGTGTGGTCGGTGGAGCGGGCGAGAAACGAGGAAATCGGGCATCATCTGAGTGACCGTTTCCAGACCTGCACGGGCGCTGAGAAGATCGATGATTACACCGTCGCCATTCATTACAGCCAGGTGACGCCATCGGCGTTGGATGGCATTGCGCGCATGTACATTTTCCCGCAGGAGGCCGCCGAAACCATCGAGAAAGAACCGGTGGGCACGGGACCTTTCAAACTGGAAGAATGGGTGCCGGGCGATCATCTCACGGCCGTCCGATTCGACGATTATTGGCAGGAGGGATTGCCTTATCTGGATAAAATCGAGGTGAAACCCATTCCCGACGAACAATCGAAAATGTTGAACTTGATGGCTGGCAGCATCGATGCGCTCATGGGGGTGCCTCTGGCGGATAAATCGTTGCTGGAGCAAGCGCCCGGCATCACGGTTGTAACCAGCCCTCCGGGCTTCAATTTCTACGCCTTCATCCTCAACATCAAACGCAAACCGTTCGATAATCAGAAAGTGCGCCAGGCGATGAACTACGCCATCGACCGAGATAAAATCATCGAAACCGCATTCCATGGCGAAGCCATTCCCGTCCTGGTCCCCTACGCCAAAACGTCCTGGGCCTACGCACCGGATTTGGAAAACTTCTACACCTACGATCCGGAAAAAGCCAAACAACTGCTGGCCGAAGCCGGCTACCCCGATGGATTCAAGACCACTATGGTCATCCGCGGAGCCAGTGGCCCTTACCTGGATATGGCTCAGGTGTATCAGCAAGATCTGGCGGCCATTGGCGTCGATGTGGAAATTCAGCCCACTGAACTGCCGCAATACTGGCCCATCCTCATCAACAGCAAATTCGATATGGTGTCGCATGGCACTGGCGAAGCCACGGTGGACCCCAGTGGTCTCTTCCAGGGAGCAGCCTGCTGTCGCCCCTTCCGCAACTTCTTCGGCATCACCGATGACACCACCTGGTTCCCGCACTACAAGGAAGTCATCGACAAGGCGGGCGCCACCCTGGATCGGGAGGAGCGCAAAAAGCTCTATCACGAGGCCCTGAAGATCATGCTGGAACAGGGTTGGACCATTCCCGTCGCCTGGAACCAGAACGTCTTCGCCTATCGCGACACCGTCCATAACTTCCGCATCGATATGGACGGCGCCATCTGGCTAAACGAAACCTGGCTCTCTCAGGAGAAATAGGCTTCGAAAACGGTTCTGGATTGTAACTATACACATACCCTCTCATAGCAAGGCAAAAACCACTAAGGACACCAAGGACACCAAGGCGCAAAGGGAAAGATAAGAATTTTCTTCGTGTCTTTGTGACTTTGTGCCTTAGTGGTAAAAACGTCTTACAAATGGAGCTGTATAGTTACTCTGGATTTTCTTCAAAGTAACTGCTCAGGTGGCCTGATTCTGTCTTAAAAACGCCTTGCCACGAAGGCCCGAAGTTCTGCGAAGACGCGAAGGGAAAAATATAAGGTAAAAGCTTCGCGTCTTCGCTCCCTTCGCGCCTTCGTGGCCAAAAGCGATGGGGCGACCTGAATCGTTACGTCATCCATCTCATTCTTCTACGAGGCTATCTGTGGGCAAATATGCGCTACGTCGACTGCTACAGATGATTCCGGTGCTCATTCTCGTTTCCATTGTCATCTTCGCAATCATTCATCTCATTCCCGGCAATCCGGCCGAAATTATGGCCGGGCCCAACGCCACCGATGAACAGTTGGCCGCTCTGAAACAACAATATGGATTGGATCAGGCCCTTTGGGTGCAATACTTTTTATGGTTGAAGCATGTGCTGAGCGGGGATTTGGGCGTTTCATTCATCAATGGCTATCCAGTAGGAAAACTGATCTTACAGCGGATTCCCGCGACGATCGAGCTGGCGTTGGCGGCGGCTATCATCGGCCTCGTCATCTCTTTTCCGTTGGGCATTCTCTCCTCTTTGAAACCAGGAAGCTGGCTGGATTTGTTCACCACGCTCTTTTCTGCGCTCTCCTTCGCCGTTCCTTCCTTTTGGTTGGCTATCCTACTCATCTTACTCTTCAGTCTGCATTTCAGATGGCTGCCCCCTTCGGGGCGCCCTCCTTTCAGCCAGGAACCCGTCGCACACCTCAAATCGCTGCTGATGCCCGCAATGACCCTGGGGATCGCCATGGCCGCCAAACTCACCCGCTATCTGCGTTCCGCCATGCTGGATGTGCTGAATGCGGACTATGTGCGCACCGCCCATGCCAAGGGCCTAAGTCGGTTCGATGTCGTGATGCGCCATGCCATCCGTAATGCGTTGATTCCTGTGGTGACTGTTTTTGGACTCCAGGTGGGCGATCTGCTCAGCGGCGCCATCATTGTCGAATCCATCTTCGCCTGGCCAGGCGTGGGGCGAATGACCATTCAATCCATTGGCTGGCGCGATTATTCCATGCTGCAAGCCTCGGTCATGTTCATCGTCATGGCCTTCCTGCTCGTCAACCTCATTACGGACCTGACTTATGGCATCATCGACCCCCGAATTCGCTATGACTGAGAATATCCAGCTCCCGGAGTATCAGGTCGAAAGCCTGAAGCGATTGGCGTGGCGTTCGCTGCGCCGCCATCGTGCAGGCATGACAGGATTGGTGATTTTGATCTTGCTGGCGTTCATTGCCATCTTCGCCCCGGTTATCGCACCTTATGATCCCCTGGAAATGCACCCGCATGATCGATTTCATCCACCCTCCCCCACATACTATTTTGGCGCCGATGAATTCGGGCGAGATATTTTCAGCCGGGTGTTGTACGGCGCTCGCATCGCCTTTGGCGTGGGGGGCATATCGGTCAGCATCGCCACGATATTGGGCGTTATCATCGGGCTGGTGGCGGGATACGCTGGCGGCGCCTTCGACGCCATCAGTATGCGCATCTTCGATGTGATCCTGGCTTTTCCTGCCATCCTCATGGCCATCGTCATCCTGGCTGTATTGGGGCCGGGGTCTCTGAATGCGATCCTGGCCATCGCCATAGTCTATATCCCCTCCTTCGCCCGTTTGACCCGGGCGAATGTGTTGATGGAAAAGAACAAGGAATATGTCGAAGCGTCCAGAGCCGTGGGAGCGTCCCCTGCCCGTATCGTCTTTCGCAACATCTTCCCCAACACCGTCTCCACGATTTTGGTGCAGATAACCATTGCCATGGCGGCCGCAGTGCTGTTGGAATCTGCTCTGAGTTTCCTGGGCCTGGGGACGCCATTGCCCGCGCCCTCGTGGGGCTCCATGCTCAGCGTCGGGCGCGGCTATTTGCCGCTGGCTCCCTGGTATGGCATCTTCCCGGGCCTGGCCATCACCCTCATGGTCATGGGCTTCTATCTCTTGGGAGATGGTTTGCGAGATGCGCTAGACCCCCGACGCCAGTAATTCCGCGTAACGGCTAACGTCCTCGACTTTAGGCCGCAAGAAGCCACGAAGGCTCGAAGTTTTACGAAGACGCGAAGAAAAATAAGGGAAAAGGCTTCGCGCCTTCGTCCTCTTTGTGTCTTTGTGGCAAAAAGTAGTGACGCGACCTTAGTTGTTACAATTTCGCCCATTGGGGGCGCGCCCCCTCTCGCCTTCAGGGTGCGCGAATCCGGTTTTTGCGATAAAATGAAAGCCAGGTTCATTGACCGGCGTCTTCCCTCGATTATCTTGCCGTGCGAAAACCTGGCGCGGGTAGCCAATGACGTGACGCGTGAAACGTATTGCGTGAGACCATCACGTTTGACGCTTCACGTCGGCTGCCGTTTCGCCCAACCTCCGATTGGTGAATTTCAATCCTGATCCTAATCCTGATCCAAATCCTATTTCCAAACAGCTTCCTCTCCCCCTTCCCCCGACCATGGAACTGAAAGATTACCCCCGTCCCCCGAAAGATACTGGCATTGGCGTGCACTGGAGCCCGGGCAACTCAGGTTCGGTGGGCGCAGGCGAATTGCGCCGGACCTGGATTCCGCAACTGCAACGCATGGGCGTGACATGGGTGAAGATGCTGCATCCGGGCGGCCTGGAACTGGCCGAACTGCTCCTGGAGGCGGGCATCATGCCCGTGGTGCGCATCTATCGCCACCGCCCCAACTCGAAAGACCTGCGCAAGGCCGTGCTCGGGCCCGAGGAGATCGATTGGATCAAGGAGTATCTGGGCGTAGGTGTGCGCTACTTTGAGTTCAACAACGAGCCCGAACTAGCCAGCGAATGGGAAGGCGGCTCCGCGCCGCCCGACGCCATCGATTACGTGGCTCGGGCCGCCATCGTCGATATGGAGACCATCCTGGGCCTGGGGGGCTATCCCGCCGTGCCCGCCACCGCCGTGGGGACCAAGTGGGACCTCATCGGCAAGATCATCGAACATGGCGGCGATTACCTCTTCGACGAACCGGTGTGGCTGGCTGTCCACAACTACAACCTCAACCATCCCCTGGATTACCCCTACGACCGGGTCAACCGCCGGGGCGCGGCCCTGACGCCCAAAGAATATCGCGCCCTGGGAACCGACGCCTGGACCGGCCCCCGCTGGGGCTCACGCACCCTGGCGTTCATCAACGAACAGCGCAAAACGGGCAAGAACCCTCGGGCCGACATTCACGACGACCCATCCGGCTTTCTGGTCTTCCAGCGGCTGGCCGACCTGTCCATGAAGCATCTGGGCCGGCATCTGCCTATCATCAGCACGGAAAGCGGGCCCATCGTGGGCGAGGATGACGATCCCCGCTACCCCACCACCACGCCCGATCTCCACGCGCAGGCCGTGGCCGACATGGCCAAGGTCATGATGGGGACCAGCCATCGCTACGATCCCGCGCCCGATTACTACTTCGCCACCGCCTTCTGGCTGATGGGCGCGGCCGTGCTGCGGGCCAAGGGCTGGGAGGGCCACGCCTGGTTCTCGCCCCGCTGGCCCAACGGCCATCTTCCCGCGGTGGACGCGCTGGAGAAGCTGAGCAAGCGCGCCCGACGCTTCGAATTCGAGGACGAACCCATGCCCATTCCTGGCGACCGCGCTCGCAGCGTGGTCAGCGGCGTCATCTACGATTACCCCAACATGCGGGTCATTCTGCGATCCGCCGGCTACGCCGCGGACGCCTACACCGACGAGCAGGGCCGCTTCCGCCTGGCAAACCTGCCCAAGGGCAAATACCGCCTCTCCGTGCCCGGAACCGAGATCGTGCGCCTGGGCATCGAGCTGGATGGCCGGAACCATGTGAAGCTGACCATCGGCGAACCGCCCATCCACGTGCAGCCCCCGCCCGAACAGCCGGAAGAAGGCTGGCGCGTGCGGGTGGAGGATGCCGGGGACGCGCCCGGCTTCAGCGCCGTTCGCGTCAGCGTCCAGGGCAAGCCCAACCTGCCCGTGCGCATCGCCACGGACGGCTGGGAGGGCATGGTGCGGCGGACGGGCAGCAAGCCCGAATACGGCCCCTACGCCCTGGAGTTCGCGCCCCTGGGCCCGGGCGACTACGTCATCCAGCCCGAAGGGTTGGACGTGGAGGCCCGGGTGGCGCTGGAAGGGGGCCAGATCGTGCGGGTAGTCTTCCATCCCGCAGGGGAAAAGCCGGAAGCGCCGCCCGAACCCGCGCCCGCACAAAGCCGGGTCGAAGGCGTCATCGCCCGCGGCGCGGGGATGCGGGTGATCCTGGCCGGGCCAGAGGGCCAGGTTCGGGAGACGTTCGCGGACGAGGAGGGGCGTTTCGCCTTCGAGGAGCTGCCCGCGGGCGATTATCAACTGCGGCTGCCCGATATCGATCTGGCGCGGGCGTTGACCCTGGATGGGAAGAGGACCGCCCGGCTGGAACTGGAAGCGCCCGACGTGGACGTTCCCCAATACAGCACCATCTCCGGCCGGGTGATGAACGGCCAGGGCCGCATCATCGTACTGAAGGGGCCGGGCGTGGAGATGACCGCGACCGTGGACGAGAACGAACGCTATCTGTTCAGCGGCCTGGGCCCGGGCCAGTACTACGTGCGGGTGAAGGACACCCTGCGGCGGCGGGGCGGCCTGCGCATGACGGGCCGCAACCACCGCGTCGTCAACTTCTCCCTGCCTACGACCGAGCCCTCCGACAGCGTCATCTTCGGACGGGTTCCGGGCGGCGAGGGCTGGCAGGTCTACCTGCGCGCGCCCGATGACCGCGAGATCATCCAGGCGCTGGACGAAGATGGCGAATTCGAGTTCGACGGCCTCCAGGCGGGCGAATATGAGCTTGTCCTGCACGCGCCCGACGCGGAGTTCGTGGAACGGGTGACGGTGGACGGCGTGCACCGGGCTGAGGTGCATTTCGATCTACCCGCCGAAGCGCCCGTCATCGAGCCGCCCGAGGGCCCGAAGATGACCGCGGCTGCATCCGAGCCGGAAGCCTGGACCTGGCGAGTGGAGGATGCGGGCGCGACGCCCGGCTTCGGCGTCGTGCGGGTGCGCATGCCCGGCCAGCAGGGCCGCGCGGTGCGGCTGTGGGCCGATGGCTGGGCGGGCATGGTGCGGCGCATCGGCGAGAAGCCGGAATACGGGCCCGACGTGTGCGAATTCGCGCCCCTGGGCAAGGGCAGGTACTATCTCCAGCCGCAGGGCATGGACCTGCAAGTGGAGGTGGAGATGCCCGGCGCCCGGGAGATCTGGGTCACCTTCTCGGCCGACGGGCAGACCCCGCCCGCGCCCCAACCTCCACCGCCCGCGCCTTCCCCTTCATCCGCCAAGGATATCCCCGTCTTCCTGCTGGTGCGGTCCATGCCCTATGACCTGCCCGGCTTCATGCAGGTCATCCGCTTCGCGGAAACCATCCACGCGCCCGTGGACGACGACCTGGAGGACGCGCTGCGGGCGGAGAAAGTCATCGTGCTGGCCAACAGCGACGACTTCAGCGCCGAGGAGGAAGCCCGGCTGAAAGAAGCGGGCTGCGAAGTCATCCGCGTCGCCCCGCCCCACTACGCCACCACCCTGCGCGAGATGGCGCGGGCCTCGGCATCCGACGACGGCTAATCGCATCTCTGTTGCGCGAGATCGCAGCGTCGTGATACGTAATGCGTGAAACGTGATGACCTTACGCATCACGCATTACGTATCACGAGCCTGAATTCCCGCGCCCCGTTGACCAACCAGCTCCCCAATCCCAACTCTCCCATCCATGCGCGGATTCCCCGGCTTTCGCAAAGGCCCCACCCATCTCACGCCCATCCCCACCGAGTTCTTCAGCGAAATCCTGCCCATCGTCGATGATCTGGCCGAGCTGAAGACCATCCTCTATGTGTTCTGGCGGCTGAGCCAGGGCGAGGGGGACGTGCGCTATGTGCGGCTGGATGACGCCCTGGCCGACTTGCTATACCTCTCGGGCCTGGGCGCGGGCCCGGAGGCGCAGGAGGAAGTCGCCCGCGAAGCCTTCGCCCGCGCGGCCCAACGCGGCGTCCTCATCGAGATCGAGGTCAAACGGGGCGGACGCAAGGAAACCTGGTATTTCCTGAACTCGCCCAAAGGCCGAGCCGCGGTGCAGCGTCTGCGCAAGGGGGATTTCACGGGCCTCATCCACGATATCGACGACGTGGTCGTGGGCCTGGAGAAGGAGCGCCCCAACATTTTCACTCTCTACGAGCAAAATATCGGCATGGTGACGCCTATGCTGGCGGAAAAACTGCTCCAGGCCGAGCGCGATTATCCCGAGACGTGGATTCGGGACGCGTTCAGCCTGGCCGTGGAGCGCAACAAACGAAGCTGGTCCTACATTCATTCCATTCTCAGAAACTGGGCTCAATATGGCAAAGACACGCCCGCACAAACTGGAAAACCTCTTGCCGCAAGCGACGTCGGGGATGGCGATGACGACCTCGGACTCCTCATCTATGAATGACCCCGACCAGGTCGCCAGCGGCCGTCTGGGCGACCCCAACTGCCCCATCTGCCACGGCATCGGCTTCTTCGTGAGGGATGTGCCGGTGGGGCATCCCGACTTCGGCAAGGCCATCCCTTGCAAATGCGCGCTGTCCAAAATCCAGGCCCGCCGCAAGCGCCAGATGAACGCGTTAGGTAGCATGGAGATGCTGGAGCGCATGACCTTCGACGCCTTCCATCCCGAAGGTGTGGGCCTGACGCCCGAGCGGCGGAAGACGATCCGGGCCGCATACGAGGCCGCGCGGCGCTTCGCGGAGGAGCCGCAGGGCTGGCTGCTGCTCTCGGGCGGCTACGGCGTGGGCAAGACCCATCTCGCCGCGGCCATCGGCAACGAGGTCATCGCCCGCGGGGGCGAGGCCCTCTTCATCCTCGCGCCCGACCTGCTGGACCACCTCCGGGCCAGCTTCAGTCCCACCAGCCCCGAGACCTATGACGAACTGTTCGATCGTCTGAAGAACGCGCCCCTGCTCATTCTGGACGACCTGGGCGCGGAGAGCGCCACGCCCTGGGCGCAGGAAAAACTCTTCCAGCTCCTCAACCACCGCTACCTGCGCCGCCTGCCCACGGTCATCACCACGAACCGACCCCTCTCCGCGCTGGAAGCCCGCATCCGCTCCCGCCTGCTGGACGTGGACCTGGTGGAGCATCACCGCATCCTGGCTGCAGATTACCGCGGGGGCGGATATATCGACAATCTGGTGGAGCTCAGCGAGCTGCACCTGCACGAAGGCCAGACTTTCGAGAATTTCTTCATCCCCAAAGCGGGTCGCGAGGACCTGCGTCAGAACCTGATCAACGTGCGCAACGCGGCCATCCGCTACGCGGAACGGCCCGAAGGCTGGCTCACCTTCATCGGCAAACCGGGCGTGGGCAAGACCCATCTGGCCGCGGCCATCGCCAACCATGTGCGCATGTTCCAGCCGGAGGTGCTGTTCATCTCCATGCCCCGGCTCATGGACTTCCTGCGGGCGACCATGGGCGCCAATTCCGATCTCTCCCTGCTGGTGCGCTTCGAGCAAATCAAGGAAGCCCCCATGCTCATCCTGGACGATCTCAATCCACGCATGAGTTCGGCGTGGGCTGCGGAGAAGCTCTTCCAACTGGTGGATTACCGCTATCTCTCCCGCAAACCCACGGTCTACACGATGACCACCTCCGACCGGGAGCTGAAGGAATTGCAGAACGCGGCGCCGCGCATCTTCACCCGCCTGGCCGATGACTCCTTCAGTCAGATTTATCACATCAAGAGTTCGGGCCGGCCTCGCGGGCAGCGCCGGTTGGCCTAGAGCCCGTTATGAACTGACGGTATCCTTATTAAAAATCCGCGGAAATCCGTGGCATCCGGGTTATCGGTGTTCCTTTTTTCGTACGTATCGGCGAGCTATTGCCCGGTCCGACTGCTATTTCCCGTACCATATGGGCAGATAGGTCCGATGCTCGCGCGTCGGCAGCCGCTGCCACAGCGCCGGGTCTTCGCCCCCCAGCCGCCATAGGACGACCCCCCGCAGGCCCGCGTCCGCGGCCAGTTGCGTCCGCGCGGCCACGCTGTCTGCATTGGCGAACACGACCGTATGATCCCCATCTCCATAGCTGAACCAGGGCTCCCGTACGAGACCCCGATCATCTTCCTCCCACCATTGCAGATTCGCATCATGCTCCTGCCGCAGGGCTTCCGCCTCCTGCCACACCAGGGCCTGGCCCGTCATATCGGCAAGCTCCAGCGGCAGAAACAGGGGTTTACTCTCGTCCCACCAGTCGTAACCGTAGAGGTGGACGCCCAGGACGAGCTTGCTGGCCGGCGCTTGGGATTTGGCGTAATCAATGACTCGCTGTATCCAGTGGATGGGCGCGATGGGGCCGGGCGGGTCGCTGCCGATGCAGCCCGTCCGCCAGCACCAGCCATAGGTCATGATGCGCAACTCGTCCGCGGCCGCGGCCAGCGCCCGATAATCCTGTGCGCCCGGCCCGTCCCAGCCCGCTGCGTCGAAGGTTTTGGGCTGGATGGTGGTGGTGAGGCGTTTGTCGCGGGCGTGGAGATCGTCGGCCAAGGCCTGCACCCAGGCTGAAAAGCGGTCCTTGTCCTCGGCCAGCAGGCCCTCGTAGTCCAGATCGATGCCATCGAAATCGTATTGGATGACCTCATCCACGATGGTCTGGCGGTGGAATGCGGCCAGGGCGTCGTCAGTGAGGATGGTGTGGATGAGGTCGCCGTTGTATTGATTGCTGATGGTGGGGATGACGCGTACGCCCGCGAGGCGGGCCTCCCGCAGCAGGGAGGCGTTCCGCGCACCTTGCAGGGGAACGAGCGCGCCGTTCGTGCTCACCCCGTACCAGAAGGGACTGATCGCGTTGAGCTGATTCGCATGGGCGCGGAAAGACGCCCGCGCGCTTTCGCCATCCCAGGAGGTGGGCATCCAGGCCGAGACCTGTATCGCAGGGGAAGGCGATGGCGGAGATGAAAGAAGGGCTTGGGCGGCGAGCGCGGGCGAGAAAAGGAGCATCACCAGGAGACTGGTGAGCGTGAGGAGGGAGAGGGTATAGTGTTGCGTATAGTCAATCACTACACGTCCAAAATCACGAAAATACTCCAGCATCCAACGCTGTAAACGCATCACTCAATTCCCAAGCTTTGCGCCGATAAAGTCGGGTCGCCCGCGTAAGAACGCGTCCATGGGCAGCATCTTCTTGCCCGGCAGTTGCGCCTTTTCGATGACCAGCAGGCCCTGGCCCGTCCCCACCGCGGCCTGCTTGCCCCAGGCGATGACCCGGCCCGGCTCCGCTTCGCCCTCGGCCACGGACGCGGCCCCGATCTTCAGGGGCTGGTCCGCCCATGTGGTGAAAGCGCCCGGCCAGGGCTGGTAGGCCCGCACCATGCGCTCGATCTCGACCGCGGGCCGGGTCCAGTCGATGCGGGCGTGCTCCTTCTTCACCAACCGGCAGAGAGCGACGCCCTCCGCGGGCTGCGGTTTGGGCTGAATTTTGCCTTCGAGATAGCAGGGCAAGGTCTCCATGAGCAGATCCGCGCCCAACGCGCCCAGGCGCTGGTCCAGGCTGCCGGTGGTGTCCTTCGGGCGGATGGGCTCGGCCCGCTGGCTGAGGATGGGCCCCGTGTCCATGCCTTCATCCATCTGCATGATGGTGACGCCGGTGAGGGGGTCGCCGGCGAGGATGGCCGCGGTGATGGGGGAAGCGCCTCGCCAGCGGGGCAGCAGGGAGGCGTGGACGTTGATGCAGCCATGTTTGGGCAGGGCAAGCACGTTGGGCCGCAGGATCTGGCCATAGGCGGCCACGACGATGAGGTCGGGTTGCAGCGCAGCCAGGGCGTGGAAGGCCTCGGGGTCGCGCAGCCGCGCGGGTTGAAGAATGGTTTCGACGCCCGCGGCCAGAGCCGCCTCTTTGATGGGCGAGAGCTTCAGCTTGCGCCCGCGCCCCGCCCTGCGGTCGGGCTGGGTGACCACGCCCACGATGTCGAAGTCGGGGTGAGCCAGCAGGGCCTGGAGGGAGGGAACCGCGATGTCGGGTGTTCCCATGAAGACGGTTCGGATCATGCTGTTTCCTTTCCTTGGCGTTTCAGGGCCGATACGGATGAAAAGGAGAACGCTGATAACGCGGATGCGACGCTGATTTTCGCAGATGATTTTCACAGATTTTTTCGTAACTACTAAGGTCGCGACACCACTTTTTGCCACGAAGACACGAAGAGAACGAAGGAGCGAAGCCTTCTTCTTTATTTTTCCTTCGTGTCTTCGTAAAACTTCGAGCCTTCGTGGCTTCTTACGACCTAAAGTCGAGTACGTTAGCAGTTACATTTTTTCTTTTCGCTCATATTGGAGAAACCAACACGGAGGTTGAATCGTCCTAGATCATGGAGAAACCATCCGAGGACAGGAGGTGACGCCATGCAACCTCTGTGTCAGCAGCATAAGGAAAAGAGTTTTTA
>JALXCB010000141.1 GCA_026991225.1 Anaerolineae bacterium
CATAAATGGGGCTACGGCGCAGGTCGCGCGCCGCAGGAAGCCGGGTTCACCCGGCGTCGTTTCGTAGCCCGGAGCTTCAGCTCCGGGTGGCCGAGGCCGAAAACACCTGATTTCAAAATGCGTTTAAACTGAAAGCAAATTGAAACAAGGCTTTTGGTTTGCATTGGATCATCCATGAAAGGCGATTCTCTGGCCGCGCCGCCGCCCGCAGGTGAACCTGCGGGCTAAAAACGACGCCCCATAAATGGGGCTATGGCGCAGGTCGCGCGCCGCAGGAAGCCGGGTTCACCCGGCGTCGTTTCGTAGCCCGGAGCTTCAGCTCCGGGTGGCCGAGGCCGAAAACACCTGATTTCAAAATGCGTTTAGTTTAGAACGAACGCTTTCAGTGCCAGAACGTCGCTGATTTTGCCATCTGTTCCGGGATTTGTAATCATGCCTGTCGAGTCAAAAGTGTACTCTGATGGTATGGAAGCTGATAGCGATGCAATGGACGTCAAGGCAGACCAGCCAACCACGCCTTCACGGCCGCGTCCAGCTCCTCCAGGCTGATGCCGAAGTACTGCTGCACGAACACGGGCGTCTTTTCCTGGGCCATTTGCGTCATGTGGGTGCTCGCCAGCAGGGAAGCGAACATGCCCGAGAACTTCTCGGCCAGCTCCGCGTCCGGCACCTGGGAATAGGCCCGGTAGAAGGCCATCACTTTGTCCTCGCCGTAGGTCTGCACGAGGTAGGTGATGGCCGCGCCCGAGTAGAGATATTCGTAGCCCACGGTCGTGCCCAGAACATCGTGCTCGCCCAGGCTTTTGGCGCCGGTCAACTCCACCAACGAAAGTTCGTTGAGCCGGCCTTTGGTCACCAGGGTGCGCAACTTCTCGGGCGGCGCCTGCTCCGCGTAATACACCGCCAGCCCCTCGCTGAGCCAGGGCGGAATGAAGGGCCGGGATTCCCTGGACAGGGCCAGGTGCACCATCTCGTGGGTGATGGTCGCGGCCCGCTCGCCCGCGGTCAGATCGTCGGCGTGCCTGGCAAAGGCCTTGCCGTTGATGAAAAAGGCGCGGCTGTTCACATGCACCTGGTTGTTCTCGAAACTGTATTGGGCCACGGCCAGGCCCAGCAGCCGCGTGCCTCCATGCCCGGTCAGTTCGTAGAGGTCTTCCTCAGGCCCGGTGAAGAAGGCCACGTTCATGGGCTCCACCGGCAGCCCCTTGCCCTTCAAGTTGTCGTACGCGGCCTCCAGTTCGCGGGCCAGGGTCGCGGTGTGGGCCTCGGTGTCGGGCCGGGTGAAAATGAGGAAGTGCGGGGAATGGTCCACCACCACATCCCCCAGGAACCAGAAGGGCGTGAAATTGCCGTTGTCGATGGCCGTGATCTGCCACGAGTCGCCCTGCCGCACGAAATCGTAGTCCGCGGTGTAGCGGAAGTCGTTGTCCGGGGGAATGCCCTCCAGGGTGTAGCGGCCCCAGACGCTCACTCGGTGCATCTCGCCCTGGTCCGCGCCATACAAGTCCTCGTTGGGGCTCAGTTCCAGCGTGTAGCCGCTGAGGGGAACCTGCTGCATGCGACGGAAGATGACCCGCTGCTCTTCCCGCAAATCGGGTGCGAAGGGGGCAAGATAGGCCTCTTCGTCACCATCGAGGATGGCCTGGGCCTGTTGCGCCAGCAGTTGGGTGATGCGCTGATACGCCACCTGCGAAGGCTTGGGCGTGGGCGTGGCCGGCGGCGGCCCGCCCGTGCGCGAGGTGATGGTGGCCGTCTGCAAGCCCTTCTTGTCGAAAGTGAGAGTGACCGCGGGATAGGTGCGGAAGGTGAAGCGCAGGATACCCGGCGCCGCGGGCCGAGGGAAGGTGATGGTGCCCTCGTGGGCCTGGCCCGGCTGCCAGCCATCGGGCGGCGCGATGCCCGTAGCCAGATTGTCGCTGACCGCGATGGGGACGTACTGGTTTCGCTCCGCGTCGATAAGCCAGGCGTCGTTCATGCCGTTGGGGCCCGAGACTTTGTAGCCGCGGCGGCCCGTGTTGACGAAAGCCACGTGGAAGGTGATATCCTCCTCCCCCACCTCCACGCTATCCACCCGCAGGGCAATGGGGGCCAGGTCGTTGTCATTGGAATGCAGGGTCTGGTCGACGGCGTAGCGGCCCGGCTTCAGTTCGGCCAGAGGCGGCTCCATTTCCTTCTCCAGCCGAAACTCGATGGGTTCGTAGGTGGGGAATTGGAGGACGTAGGGCTCCTTGCCCTCGGGCAGGGGGAAAAGCAGGTTCCCGGCCACGCCCCCGCCGGGTCGAAAACGGTGACCATTGGGATTCAGTGAGAGGATGGCCTGATCGCCGTCCAGCAGGTCATAGCCATTGCCCGAGGCGTCGGTGAGGCGGATATCCCGCTGCGACACGCCGCCCATAATCGACATCTCCGCGTCCCCCTCGTACTCGAAGGCGATGCGCAGCAACAGGCCCTGGTCGGTGCGCTGGGCCCGCAGCAGGTGCAGGGTGAGCACATCCAGTACGTCACTATCGCTATGGGAGACGGCGTCGATGGCGTACCACCGGCCCTTGCCCGCCTGAACCACGGGGGGGTCCGGGGGCACGGGCGTGGAGGCGACTTCTTCGGAAATCGCAGTGCCTGTGGCCGCTACTTCCTGTGAGAGCGCGGTGGCCGTGGCCGCAGTTTCCTGCGAGAGCGCGGTGCCCGTGGCCGCGACTTGCTGCGAGATCGCGGTGGCGGTTTGCATTACCTGGCTGGCGCTCCCATCCGACGCGGTGGGGGTCGCCTTGGCCGCCGCCTTGGCCGCCGCCTTGGTCGCCCGTTTTGCCTTGATCTTTGCATCGCTGCACGCGGTCAATGTCGCCAGCGCCAGCAGCAATGCCAGCAGGACTAACAGATGGATTCGGTGAGTGGATGTGCGGGACATGAAAAATTTCCGGAAACAGACTAAACTGAAAGCAAATTGAAACCAAGGCTTTTGGTTTGCATTGGATCATCCATGAAAGGCGATTCTCTGGCCGCGCCGCCGCCCGCAGGTGAACCTGCGGGCTAAAAACGACGCCCCATAAATGGGGCTATGGCGCAGGTCGCGCGCCGCAGGAAGCCGGGTTCACCCGGCGTCGTTTCGTAGCCCGGAGCTTCAGCTCCGGGTGGCCGAGGCCGAAAACACCTGATTTCAAAATGCGTTTAGTTTAGGATTTGAATCAGAATTTAGGATCAAGATTGAGGATCGCCAGGCCGACGTTGGGTAAGGCGGGCGGCGTAGGCTTGATCGGACTAGAGCTCCTCTATCACTTGAAGGATGTGCTCGCTGAGAGCCAATAGTTTGTCGGCCACATGGTCGGCATGAATGTTCCCTTCATGTATCTCGTCTACAAGCCGGTCGGAAGCCACCCCAATCCAGCAGCATTTCAATCCCAATCTCCGTCCTACGGTCAAAAACGCCGACGATTCTAAATCGATAGTAAGCACGCCCAGAGTTCTCAACCGTCTGATCAACGTTTCGACTTCCCGATATAACGAATCGATGCCAAACGACACGCCGAGGTGGTATGTTTCCCCGCTCGCCTTCAGCCTTGCAGATAACATGCTCACCAACTCGAAATCAGCCACGGCCGGAAATTCTATCGGTGCATAATACCGGGAAGCCCCATCCCCCCGCACGGCTCCTTCCAAAAGCACAATATCCCCTATTTCCACACCTTCTTGCAGCGCGCCCCCTAATCCCAGGCCGAAAATGTACTCATACCCACATGCCGCCAATTGCTCTAATGAATGGGCTATCCGGGCGCCGCCATAAGAGGGAAAATGGACGCCGAATCTTTTTCCAGAGGAGGTGGAGCAAATCTGCAAGGGCGTGGTCTTGTACGGCCACTGAAAATCATCTTCAACCACCGAAACCTGCTTTAGCACCCTATCAAACAGGCTCGAACTAAAGATGACCAGACAGGCCTTCCCCATCTCAAAAAGGTTTGGGTCAAAGCCGTGATGGGCGAAATCCGACTGGGGAGTGATGTATTGGTTTTGTTCAGACCAGGGGCCGTAGGTGAAAATTGAACACATTTATGAATAGCGCACTTACCATAAGAGAGCAAAGCCTTTGTCAGTATCAATAACCTAACACTTCCTCTCATTCTACAACGCCCGGCCCGTCCGCGCAACCCGTCCGCAGATCGGGGGTGCTGTTCCAATTTTTTGGCAAATCGCGTTGTCATCGGGAAAGCCGTTGCGCGGGCATTGCCCCTACACCCGGCGCTGAAGCGCCGGGCTACAAAACCACGCCGGGTGAACCCGGCTTTTGACGCGGGCTAGCTCTGAAAGCCCCCTTGAGGGGGCGTCGTTTCTAGCCCGGAGGTTCACCTCCGGGGCGCCCGGCGCAACGCGCCAATAATTTGGGACGCACCCGCAGATCGGAGGCGCTGTTCCAATTTAGTCGAAGTAGTCATTTGTGGCGCTACGGGTGGCGTATCTATCCTTATCCCCTCAAACTGCCCCATTCCCGCCCACCTGGTGTAAAATAACAATTCATGGTTCGCAGTTCCCAATCCTAATCCTGATCCTAGTCCTTGCCATCACATGACCACACAGACCACCCCCTCCACTCCACCCACCTTCCAACAAATCATCATGCGCCTGGAGCGGTTCTGGGCCGAGCAGGGCGCGCTCATCTGGCAGCCCTACAGCGAGAAAGTGGGCGCAGGCACGGCCAACCCCGCCACCACCCTGCGCGTCCTCGGGCCCGAACCCTGGACTGTGGGCTACGTCGAGCCCAGCTATCGTCCTGACGACGGCCGCTTCGCCGAAAACCCCAACCGCATGCAGATGCACCACCAGTACCAGGTCATCCTCAAGCCCGACCCCGGCAACCCGCAAGAGATCTATCTCGACAGCCTGCGGGCCATGGGCATCGACCTGGACAAGCACGATGTGCGGTTCGTGGAAGACAACTGGGAGAGCCCCGCGCTGGGCGCCTGGGGCCTGGGCTGGGAAGTGTGGCTGGATGGCCTGGAGATCACCCAGTTCACCTACTTCCAGCAGGCCGGTGGCCTGGACCTGGACCCCGTCTCCGTGGAGATCACCTACGGCCTGGAGCGTATCGCCATGTTCATCCAAGGCGTGAAGGAAGTGTGGGACCTGCAATGGGATGAGCGCCACACCTACGGCGACATCCTCAAGATGCAGGAGATCGAACACTGCGAATATGCGTTCAACGCGGCGGACGTGGATCGTCTGCGGGACATGTACGACCTCTATGAGGCCGAATTCGAGAACGCGGTGAGCAAGGGCCTGGTGGTCCCGGCCTACGATTATGTCCTCCGCTGCTCCCACACCTTCAACCTGCTGGACACGCGCGGGGCCATCGGCGTCACCGAGCGGGCCAACTACTTCCGCCGCATGAGGGACATGACCCGCCGTGTGGCCGAGGTGTACGTGGAAAAACGCCGGGAGGCCGGTTTCCCCTTGCTGGACCCGGAACAGGCCCGCTACGAGCCTCCCGTGCCCCCCGCGCCCGAACCCCTGCCCGAGGGCATGACCGAGGCCGACCTCCTGCTGGAGATCGGCGTCGAGGAACTGCCGCCTCACGAAGTGTCCAACGCCATCGCCCAACTGCGGGAAAAGGTCCCCGCGGTCCTGGATGAAGCCCGGCTTTCGTATCAGGCCTTTTACGTGACGGGCGCGCCGCGGCGCCTGGTGGTATGGGTGCACAAGCTCCAGGCCCAGCAGGCATCGGAGGTGCAGGAATTCCGCGGCCCGCCCGCGGACCGGGCCTTCGACGCGGAGGGCAACCCCACGAAAGCCGCCATCGGCTTCGCCCGGGGCAAAGGCGTCGCGGTGGAGGACCTGGAGATCCGCGAGGAAGGGGGCAAGCGCTACGTGTACGCGGTGAAGCGGGTGGAAGGCCGTCCCACCCACGAACTGCTGCCCGGCATCCTGCGGGGTCTGGTCGCGGGCATCCGCTTCGGCAAATCCATGCGCTGGAACGCCAGCAACGTCGCGTTCAGCCGCCCCATCCGCTGGCTGACCGCGCTCTACGGCCCGCGGGTCGTCCCCTTCGAGTACGCGGGCGCCCTCAGCGGCCGCGTCTCCCGCGGGCTGCGGCCCCACGGCTCCCCCGAAATCACTATCCCCCGGGCAGAGGACTATTTTGACCGCATGGACAAAGCCGACGTCATCGTGGACCGAATCGCGCGGCAAGAAGGCATCCGTCAGGGCCTGGATGCCGAAGCCGAGAAGGTGGGGGGCATCGTGCCCGAGGACGAGGCCCTGCTGGAGCAGGTCACCGACCTGGTGGAACAGCCCTTCCCCCTGCTGGGAAACTTCGACCCCGCGTTCCTGGAACTCCCCGCGCCCGTGCTCATCACCGTGATGAAGAAGCACCAGCGCTACTTCCCCGTGGTGGATGAGGAGGGCAACCTCATGCCCCACTTCATCACCATCGTCAACGGCCGGGACCGGGACCCCGACCTGGTGCGCGCGGGCAACGAGGCCGTGATCCGGGCCCGCTACGCGGACGCGGCCTACTTCGTCAAGGAAGACCGCAAGCGCCCTCTGGAGAGCTTCAACCCCGACCTGGCCAAGCTCACCTTCCAGGAAAAACTGGGCTCCATGCTGGACAAAGTCCACCGCCTGGAGCAACTGACGCCCGTGGTGGCTGACCTGCTGGGCCTGAGCGATGAGGAAAAGGCCGCGGCCGCCCGCGCCGCCACCCTGAGCAAAGCCGACCTGGCTACCAGTATGGTGGTGGAGATGACCTCGCTGCAGGGCATCATGGGCGAGATCTACGCGCTGGACAGCGGCGAGTCGCCCGAGGTGGCCCGGGCCATCCGCGAGCAATACATCGTCAAGCCTGACGAACCCCTGACCCCCGCGGGCCTGGCCCTGAACATCGCGGACCGGCTGGACAGCCTGGTGGGGTTGTTCGCGGTGGGCCTGGCACCCAAATCCACCGCGGACCCCTTCGGCCTGCGTCGCGCGGCCCTGGCCCTGGTGCAGACCCTCATGGCCTCGGGCCGGGATTTCGACATCCGCGAGGGGCTGAAGGCCGCGGCCCGGCTCCAGCCCGTGCCCGTCTCCGACGACGTGCTGGCCGAGGTCATGGATTTCATTGCCAAGCGCCTCTATGTGGCCCTGCGCGACGAAGGCTATCCCCACGACGTGGTGGAAGCCGTGCTGGCCGAACAGGCATGGAACCCCGCGCGGGCGCTGGACGCGGTGGCGACCCTGGCCGAAGCCGTGCAGCAGCCCTGGTGGGAGGACGTGTTCACGGCCTATGCCCGGGCCAAGCGCATCGTGCGCAACCTGGACGCAACCTACGACCTCAACCCCGACGCCTACGTGGAGCCCGCCACCCGCGAACTCCATGCCGCGTACGAGGCCGCGGCCGCGGAACTCGCGGCCAACCGCCACATCGCGGTTCTGGTCCAGGTCCTGCGCGACCTGCAAGACCCCATCAACACCTTCTTCGAGCATGTCCTGGTCATGGCCGAGGACCCGACCCTGCGGGCCGCGCGGCTGGCATTGGTGCAGCGCATCGCCGCCCTCCCCGACGGTCTGGCCGACTTGACGAAGCTGCGGGGATTCTAACTCGATACCATTACATCACATCATTCCGAGGAGGAGCTAGCATTTCGGAAATCACCGGCAATGCCAAAAACACTTGACAAATGTCCCTCAGGCGATTAAAATACAATTGAGTTGGGTGGGTCGCATGGTTGGCGATCCGCTGGATAGAAGTCCACCCGGCTCTTTATGGTCGGAAAGGCTGCATTTGGCGGTCTGTTTGAATCATTCAATCCGGCCGATGAATGAGTCCCTTGTAATGAGGGACTTTTTTTATAGCTATGCTACGTAATTGCTAAGGTAGTTGGCCCCAATCGCCCCTCTTTTGCCACGAAGACACGAAGGAAACGAAGGCGCGAAGTCATTCAAAAAAGATTTTATCCGTGTTTCCTCGTATCCGTGTCGAGTGAAGAGGACTACGTTAGCAGTTACTATGCTACAGGATAAGTTGGCGTTATGCACTTACTCTATCTGGATGATTCAGGTTCGATTGCGAACAAAAATGAGCAGTACTTCGTTCTTGGCGGGGTAAGCGTCCCTGAGACCAGCGTTTTTTGGCTTTCCGATCAGATTGAAAAAATTGCTGAACGCGTTGATCCGATCAATCCAAGGGCGGTCGAGTTTCATGCTTCAGAGATCTTTGGCGGTCGGCGGATTCCCTGGAACAGATTTTCAAAAGAAGACCGAATTCAAATTATCAAAGACGTACTGCTGGTTCTCAAGAAGGCCTATTCAGATATAGTCGTTTTTGCTTGCGCCATACATAAAGACTCCTTCCCAAATGATGATTTGATGAGTAAAGCGTTCGAAGATTTGAGCAGTCGGTTCGATATGTATCTTCATCGCATTTCACCACCGGGTAAATACGAAAAAGGGATTATCATCTTGGATAAATCGACTTACGAAAACAGCTTGCAAGAACTGGCCAAGTCGTTTCGTATGGAAGGGAATCGGTGGGGAAGTCGTTTGAAGCACATCCCAGAGGTGCCGTTTTTTGTGGACTCCAAAGCGTCTCGGCTGACTCAACTGGCGGATCATATCGCTTATGCGGTTTTCCGTCGATACAATGCGGGTGACTTGAACTATTTCAACTGCATTGAAGATAGGTTTGACAGGAGTGCTGGCGTCATCCATGGCCTTGCCCATCTGCAAACAGTCAATCCTCGCTGCACTTGTCCTGCGTGTCTTACTCGACAATAAATGTTCAGGTAGCGTGACCGGCATTAGTGCAACACGTCACCTCTCTACGTATCCAACGTTAGCGATTCCATACGCGCCCACAAGCCTTTACTTGTTTGGTTGATTCGATTTGGGTGCGTCCTAAATGAGTTGGCGCCAGCGTCCTGGCCGAGTAAACTCGGGCGTTTGAGGCGCTTCGCGCCAGTGGTCGACCTCTGTCGACCGGAAGTTAGGACGGCGTAGGCCGTCCATTGGCCGTAGGCCTTAAGGGTCCGACTTCAGTCGGTGAGTACAGCTTCAACCGAAACAGGACGCACCCATTCGATTTAGACGATATCTCGGACTTGCCGTTGGATCTGGCGATCTGAAACCGCCAGCCTCGGGCATTTCGCTCCAGGCTGGCGGTTCGTTTTTTCAGGGAATTATCGTAACTGCTAAGGTATCGCCACCACTTTTTGCCACGAAGACACGAAGAAAAGCCAAGGCACGACGTATTTTCCTTGATTTTTCCTTCGTGTCTTCGAAAAACTTCGAGCCTTCGTGGCTTTTGGCGGCCTAAAGTCAAGTACGTTAGCAGTTACGAATTATCCTTCCCGCAATTCGGCGTCAAGTTCCCGCTTTAGCCGTGCGGCGATCTTGCGCCGCAGTTTGGCCGTGTCCCTGTCCGTCAGGGTCTTGACCGGCGATTGGAAGGTGAGGGAGAAGGCCAGGGATTTCTTGCCCGGCGGGATGGGGTCGCCCCGATAGACGTCGAACAGCCGCACGTCCTTCAGGTTTTGGCCGCCCGTCTGGCGGATGAGGGCCTCGACCACGCCCGCGGGGATGGCCTCATCCACGATGAAGGCCATGTCCTCCTTCACCGGCGGGAATTCGCTGATGGGGTGCAGCTTTTTGTGGGTCTGGATGTAGGGGATGAGCGGGTCCAGGTTGAACGCGGCCAGGGCCACGGGCCGGTCGCCCAGGTCGAAGGCTTCTCGGATTTTGGGATGGATTTCGCCCACGCGGCCGATGCGCTGGCCTTTCAAATAGATGGCCGCGGCCTTGGGCCCGAACACATGCGCGGGCTCGGCCTTGAACTCGACATCGCCCAGCGCGCCCAGACGCTCGAACATGGCCTCCAGAATGCCCTTGGCGTCGTAGAAATCCATAGGCGCATCGTCGCCCCCATACCAGCCGCCCGGATCGCGCGGGCCGGTGAGAGCGATGGCGGCCAGCCGCACCTCGCCCGGCAGCACGCCGTCCCCCAGCTCGGGCCGATAGGCGAGACCGATCTCGAAGGTGGCCATGCGGTCGGTGTAGCGCAGGTTGCGTTGCAGGTTCTCCATGGTGGTGACGCCCATGCAGCGGCGCAGGACGCTACGCTCCTGCGACAGGGGATTGGCCAGGCGCACGAATTTTTCCGGGCCGGGTGCGTTCTCCGGGTCGTCCGGGTGCATCTTGCGGTAGTTTTCGATGGATGTCAGGGAATAGTTGATGACCTCTTGCAGGCCCGCGGCCGCCAGGATATCCCGCAGGCGCTCTTCCAGTTCGTAGGGCCAGTTGTGATGCTGGGGCGGCAGTTCGTCGGCCAGCAGGGTTTCGGGGATGTTGTCGTAGCCGTAGATGCGGGCGATCTCCTCCAGCAGGTCTGCGGTGATATTGACATCCAATCGATACCAGGGCGCGGTGGCCCAGATGACCGGGCCTTCGCGGCTCATATCCACATCCACCCGAGGCGGCAGGCCTAATTCGACCTTGACCGCGGCCTCCTTGCGTTCTTCCACGCGGATGCCAAATTCCAGCCGCTTGAGGATGGCGATGATCTCCTCCTGACTCAGGTCAATGCCCAACCAGCGTCGCACATCCTCCGGCGTGACCGGGACTTCCACCACGGGCTGCGGGTGGGGATAGTCGTCGATGATGCCCTCCGCGATGGTCCCGCCGCCCAGCTCGGCCATGAGCTGCGCGCCTCGCACATTGCCGATGGGATTCAGTTCGGGCGGCACGCCCCGGCTGAAGCGGTACGCGGCCTCCGAGGGCAGTTTCAGCTTCTTCGCGGTCTGACGCACGTTGATGAAATCGAACGCGGCCGATTCCAGCAGCACGTTACGGGTCGTGTCCGAAACCTCCGTCTCCAGGCCGCCCATGACGCCGCCGATGGCGATGGGCCCGGCCTCGTCGCAGATCATCAGCACGTTGGAATCCAGCACGCGATCCACGCCGTCCAGGGTGGTGAAGTGTTCGCCCTCCTCGGCCCGGCGTACGATGATCTTGACCTTGTCTTTGCCGATGCTGCGGGCCCGTTCAAGCAGTTTGTCATAGTCGAACGCATGGAGGGGCTGACCCCATTCGAACATAACGTAGTTGGTCACGTCCACCAGATTGCTGATGGGCCGTTGCCCCACCAGCTTGAGGCGATATCCCATCCAGAAGGGGGCAGGGCGCACCGCCACATCGCGGATGATGGTGGCTGTGTAGCGATGGCAGAGGTCGTCATCCACGATCTCCACATCCGCATAGTCCCACGCGGGCGGGGGCGAAGTCTGCCACGCGGGCATGGGGATATGCAGGGGCGCTTCGGTGATGGCCGCGACCTCCCGGGCCACGCCGATGATGGAGGCGATGCGGATCATGTTGGGGGTGACGTCGATATCGAGGACGACGTCGCCCAGGTAATCGGCCAGGGGCGCACCCACGGGCGCGTCGTCGGGCAGGATGATGATGCCCTCGTGTTCGTCGGAGATGCCCAACTCCCGTTCGGAACAGACCATGCCCTGGGAAACGATGCCGCGGATCTTGCCCGGCTTGAGTTTCTTCGTCTTGAATGTGTCCGCGTAAGCGTCGATGAGGACCGCGCCCGCGGTGGCGAACGCGACCTTCTGGCCGCTGTCGCCCGGTTTCAGGTTGGGCGCGCCCGTGACCACGGTCAGGGGTTCGTCTGCGCCGTAATCCACGGTGACCAGGGTCAATCGGTCGGCGTTGGGGTGTTTTTCCACCCGCACGACCTCGCCCACAACGATTTTCGCCCGGTCCCAGGCGATGCGGCCCGGGCCGGTGACCACGTCGTCCGGTTTCATCTGCTTCTGCCAGCGCACCGACTCGGGCGGCAGCACGCCGATGTATTCGGTATTGACGACTTCCAGCCCCGCCAGGGTGAGCCGTTCGATGAGCTCATCCACGGGGATAGCGATGTCGACGTATTCTTTTAACCATGATAAAGGGACTCTCATATCAACCTCTTCTTATTTTGCAGGTTAGGTCAGCCAAATGCTGGCGTAAAACGTAATGCGTGATGCGTAAATTTTCTTCACGTATCACGTTTTCACGTTTCACGTCTTGCCTTGACGACTTTGCGTGAGATCAGAACTGCTCCAAAAACCTCACGTCGTTGCTGTAGAAGTAGCGGATGTCGTCCACGCCGTGGAGGAGCATGGCGATGCGCTCCGGGCCCATGCCGAACGCGTAGCCCGTCCATTCTTCGGGATCGTAGCCGCCGTTGCGCAGCACGTTGGGATGCACCATGCCGCAGCCCAAAATCTCCAGCCAGCCGGTGTATTTGCACACGCGGCAGCCTTTGCCCCCGCACAGGATGCAATCCACGTCCACCTCCGCGCTGGGCTCGGTGAAGGGGAAGTGGGAGGCGCGGAAGCGCAGCCGGCGCCCTTCGCCGAAGAGCTGCTCCACGAAGGCTTGCAGCGTGCCTTTCAGGTCGGCGAAGGTGATATGCTTGCCCACGGCCAGGCCCTCGATCTGGTGGAACATCATCTCGGAGCGGGCCGTGACCTGCTCGTAGCGATAGACCCGGCCCGGCAGCACGACCCGAATGGGCTCGGGATAGAATTCCCGCATGACATGGATCTGGCCCGGGCTGGTGTGGGTGCGCAGGATGACGTCGGGCGTGGTCGTGTGAAAGGTGTCCTGCATCTCGCGGGCGGGGTGGCCCTTGGGGAAGTTCAGGAGCTGGAAGTTGTACTCGTCCGTCTCGACCTCGCGGGCGGTGTAGACCTGGAAGCCCATGTGCGCGAAGATGCGGATGATCTCCCGCATGGTGGCGGAGATGGGATGGAGCTTTCCCACCTGGGGTCTACGCCCGGGCAGGGTGGGATCGAAGCCCTCCGCCCGCAGTTCCGCGGCCATGGCCTCCTCCTTCAGCTCCTGCTTGCGGGCCTCGTACGCGGCCTGGACTGCCTGCTTGAGCTGGTTGACGGCCTGGCCGTAGGCCGCGCGGGCCTCTTTGGGCAGCGAGCCGATTTTCTTGATGGCCGCGGGCACGAGCCCTTTGCGGCCCAGCCACTTGATGCGCCAGGCTTCGAGCTGCCCTTCATCTTTGGCGTCGGCCAGCTCGGCCTGGGCCTGGGTTTGGAGTTGGGAGAGTTCGGGGAAGTCGGTCATAAGATTCTTCCTGGATGATTGAGTTGCTATGAAAATAGAGGTCTCACGCAAAGGCGCTAAACTGAAAGCAAATTGAAACCAAGGCTTTTGGTTTGCATTGGATCATCCATGAAAGGCGATTCTCTGGCCGCGCTGCCGCCCGCAGGTGAACCTGCGGGCTAAAAACGACGCCCCATGAATGG
>JALXCB010000142.1 GCA_026991225.1 Anaerolineae bacterium
ACCCCAACGTTCACCCCCACCCCCACGCCTTCATCGCCGCAAGGTTGTGAGAACGCCCGGCTGCAGTTCAACATATGGGGGCGAGATTACGACATTCCGCTATGGGACGATGACCAGGTGTGGTCGGTGAATGGCCTTCCCTGGCAACGCGCCACCCTCTTCACCGTCACTGGCTTTAACGGCAATGTGACATGGCGTCAGTACCAACCCTATTGGCATGAACAGGTGGGCGGCTACACCTACGTCTACCCCGGCGGCCACGCAGGCGATCTCTTCCAGCTCTACGTCTACACGTATTGCGGCACGCTGCAACTTCTGGGAGCCATCGACGATCCCACGCCCACGCCGCCCGCTCCCGGCCCGATGGGCTACCGCGTGTGGGTGCCGGTCATCTTCAACGTAGGCATCGTCGCAGCCAATC
This sequence comes from Anaerolineae bacterium, assembly GCA_026991225.1. Taxonomy (GTDB): domain Bacteria; phylum Chloroflexota; class Anaerolineae; order J102; family J102; genus M2005. The sequence continues at coordinate 422 of JALXCB010000142.1, forward strand.
CGCCAGCGACCGCCACTCCAACCCCCACGCCCGCGGTCATCGAGCCGTCCCAAGCGCCCGTCGCCGGGCTCAGAACCCCCAATGACGTGGCCTACAATCCCGCCACCGGGCGCCTCTACATCACCAACCGGGATGCAAACTCTGTGCTGGTGCTGGATGCACAACACTTCCAGCGTCTGGCCAGCGTCGATGTCTGTGACCAGCCCTTCGGCGTGGATGTGAATGCGAAGACGAATCGCATCTATGTGGCCTGCGCAGGCAGCCATCAGGTCGCGGTCATCAACGGGGCCACGAATGCGCTGCTGAAGACCATCGATGTCGGCATCTTCCCCACTTACATGGATGTGAATGAAAAGACGAACCGCATCTACGTGGTCGTCCATGATAGCCGTCGCCTGGAGGAGATCAATGGCGTCACCAACGTCGTGGTGCGCAAGATCTCCGTCCCAGCGGGCGCGTTCGGGCTGGCCGTGGATGCGGTGCGGAATCGGGTGTATGTGGGCTCCCGAGACCGCAATCGCATCTCGGTCATCGACGTCGACAGTTGGAGCCTCCTGCGTTCATATCACGCCAATGATGAGGAGGATCGGGGCAGCCCCTTCGCCCTGGCCTTCAATCCCAACAACAGCCGTCTCTATGTTACCTATCGCGGCCCCACGTTCTACACCCGCCTGGGCGTGTTCCGGGCCACCGATGAAGGTCTGAAGCGGGAAACGAACATTGATCTGCCTGATGGCGGCAAAGACGCCACGGGCAAGCTGGACGTGAATCTGGCCACGAACCATGTCTTCGTCCCCAACACCGCCTCTAACTCGATCTCCATCATCGATGGCCGCACCAACCGCATCATCAAGACGGTGCAGGTGGGGAAGGGGCCTTTTGGCGTGGCTGTGAATCGGGATACGGGCCTGGCCTATGTGGGAGCCAAACTGGCCAATCAGCTCTGGCTCGTCCCCGACCATTGATCTGAAACGACGCCGGTTTGTTCTCACGGAAAAAGAGCCCCGTCCTGACGACGGGGCTTTCTTTATGGCCGGGGCGAAGGCGCTATTCAAGAAAAATCTTGACCTTGTCGCCGTCCTCCTCTTCGACATCCACGAGCAGGCCCGTTTCGCCGTTGAGCAGCGCCTGTTCCAGCTCCTCCATAAGTTCAGGGCCAAGCTCATCGCTGTCGAAACCGCCGATGCTGAGATGGCCGCCGCCGATGCGCAGAGCCGCCCGCACGATGGCCACGGGCAATTTGATGCGCACCCGGTTGCCATCCCGTTCGTTCACCTCGATGCGCATCCATTTCGCCTTGCGGGGGCTTTCCCACACCGCTTCAACCTGTGAATTGCCGTCGTCACGGAGGTCGGCGGTTTTCAGCGCCTCGAGTAGCTTCGATGCTTCCTCGGCTGTGATTTTGCCCTCTTCGAGCATCTTCAGGATTTGCAATCGTTCGTCAGTCATAATGATTTGTCCTCCAATTGAAAAGAGAGTTGGTTTGGGGAAAAGGAGCGCAGGGGATTGAACTGAAACGCGCGCCAGTTTTTCCGTCGCGGCCCGATAACGACCTCGACATGTTCCGGGCCATCATCGACCACGATTTCGATGGCGTCGTGGTGGAGCGTTTCCAGCAGCTCAGGGTCTTCCAGGATCATGCGGGCAAGGTCCGCGGCGTCGTCATCGATGGGCGCCCGGCGCAGACCCCAATGGATGAGGGCGATGGGAATGGGGAAGGCCAGGGAGATGACGGCGTCATCGGAATCCACCAGGACGTGGGCCCAGATGCCCGATCGCCTGGCTTTGTACCAATAGCCGGTCAGCAGCAGGCCGCCGCCGATGAATGCGCCCAATCCGACTACCAGAAGTCCGCCCACGACCACGGTGGCCACGGCTGCGCCCAGGGTAAGGGCGGCCGCGCCCCCCGCCACGGCCAGGGGGCGGGACATGCGCCCGCGCGGCCGCCGTCGGGCCAGGGGGTTGCGCGGGCGCCGGCGCGTCAGGCCAGGCCCAGAGTGCTTGGGCGGTGGGGTGATGATGCTCATGACAACGCCTCCAGCAGTTTGTCCGCTTCCTCCGCGGTGATTTTGCCTTCTGCCACCATCTTCAAAATCATCGCCTGCTCATCCGAAACGCCCGGTTTCGGGACGGAGGAGGGTGCAGAACGGGGTCGGGGCCGAGGTTGGGAGGTTGGGCGAGGTTCGCTTCCTCCCAGGCTTTCGAAGATGCGGGCCAGCCAGCCCTTGCCTGTGGTTTTCGTGTATTCGGGCTGCGGCGCGGTTGCGGGCGGGTTCGGGCCCAGATAGACTTCGCCCTCGGCTTCGATATCCAGGGTGATCACCGGCCCCTCGCCCTCGCCCGGCGTGAGGGTGACCTCGGCGTCGGTCATGGATCCCTGGTCCAGCTCGACTCGGACGCCATCGCCTGCCCGCACATGGCCCTGCACCCGGGCATCCGCGGGCAGGGTGAGGTAGACACTATCACGGGAGTGAATGCGCACGGTCTGCTCCCTGTCGCCTGTGGGATGGATGAACGCATCCCCGCGCAGGGTCAGGTCCACATCGCCCGCGATCGCGTCCACCGTGAGAGGGCCAATCGCGTTCTCGATGTGGATATCGCCGCGCCCGCGCTTCAGGGTGATAGGCCCTTTGATCTGGCGTCCCTGGATATCGCCCCGGATGTCGGTGGCGATCACGGGCCCCGTGATTCGATCGAAGCTCAGGTCGCCGATGGCGTCGATGATGAGGGGCCCCGTCACGTTTTGGACCTGGAGGCGCACGCTGGGCAGGGTCGCGACCTTCACCGGCCCGTGCACGTTCAACGATAGGACGACATTTTCGGGCGCTTTGATGGACACCGGGCCGTTGCCGCGGACGATCACCCGATCCTCCGTCTGCTCCACCCGGCTTTGGCCGACGCCCATCACGCCCAACTGCCCGGCGCTGGCGGGCTGGATGGTGAGCGGCCCCTTGCAACGCACTTCGACCGCGTGCCCGGACGGCAGGGGAATGCTTTCGGCGAACATGCCGAATCGTTTGAAGGACTTGACTTTCATGACGATGCTCCTTTCAAAAGCTGGATAGCCTGTTCGGAAGTGATCTTGCCTGCTTCCAGATCGGCCAGGATCTGGCGACGGCGTTCGGGGCTGAGCGCCCGTTCCTGGCTTTCATCCGAGCTCATGGGCTCGAATCCCAGCGCCCGGATGACCTCGTGCAATTGCGCCCGCACCGTGGGATAGGAGACGCCCAGCACCTCCTGCACCCGGTTGAGTTTGCCTTCCGCCCGGATGAACAGCTCGACGAAACGCTGATGCTCGGGAGAGAGTCGGGCCAGGCGGGGCAGCTCGAACGCGCCCTCCACCATGACGCCGCAATGGACGCAGGCCAGTTTTTTGACGTAGAGGTCGCTTCCGCAAACGGGACAGCGACCGGGGACTTGATAGCGCATCAATCGCCTCCTGAAAAGATTTTTCAATGCAGATTCAACATTCTAGTCAAATCATAGCAAAAATTTTTCTACTTGTCAAGATATTTTCAATAAAATTTTCAACGAAATCAAAAATTTTACATTGGAGGTAAATTTTTTGTATTTCGCTGATTTGGATGCACGCCCGGAGTGCGTTATACTGCCCCGAAAATCGCGTTGCGTTGGTTTGCAAAAGCAGCTCGAAGCCCACGTTGAGCGAGTCTGCAATCAACGTCAAACGTCATGCGTAAAACGTCAGGTCATGACGCATGACGTTTGACGAAATCGGCTTCCCGCGTCCACGTGGCCGCGAGTCCTGTTCGAATGTTTCAGCGAGTCTTGGCTCGTCCCACCTTTCCACCCCCATCGATCTGCAACCGCTCATGGCATCGGATAAAATTGCACCTCCCACCCGTCCCCTTGGTCCCACCGACATTCACGTGACCCCCATCGGTCTGGGCACCTGGCAGTTTTCCCAGAATATCCTTTCTGGCGCGGGCAATTGGGGCTCCCTCTCGCCCGACGACATCAACGCCATCGTGCAGGCGGCGGTGGATGGCGGCGTCAACTGGTTCGACACGGCCGAGATCTACGGCTTTGGCCGGTCGGAGCGCAATCTGGCCCGAGCCTTGCGGGCCGCGGGCGTGCAACCGGGCGAGGTGGTCATCGCCACGAAATGGTGGCCCATCCTCCGCTTCGCGGGCAGCATTCCCCGCACCATTGGCAAGCGCATCAAGAATCTGGCGCCCTATCCCATCGACCTGCATCAGGTGCATTGGCCCTATGCCCTTTCCTCCATCGAAAGCATCATGGACCGCATGGCGGAACTGGTGCAGGCGGGCAAGGTGAAGGCGGTGGGGGTGAGCAATTACAATGCGGAACAGATGCGCCGCGCCCACGCTTGCCTGGCCCAACATGGCATTCCCCTGACCTCCAACCAGGTGAAATACAACCTGCTGGACCGGCGCATCGAGGCGAACGGCGTTCTCGAGACGGCGCAGGAGCTGGGGATCACCATCATCGCCTATTCGCCCCTGGAGATGGGCCTGCTCACGGGCAAATTTCATCAAAAACCGGAGCTGCTGAACAGCCGTCCCCGACGTCGGCGGGGCAAGCTCAAAGCGCGGTTGGAGATCACCCGGCCCCTCATCGACCGCATGGCCGAGCTGGCGGAAAAATACGACGCTACCGTGACTCAAATCGGACTCAATTGGCTCATCCACGCCTATGGCGACCGCGTTATCGCCATCCCCGGCGCCACCAAACCCCATCACGCGGCCGATGCAGCCAGGGCCATGAACTTCGTCTTGAGCCTGGATGAGATAGAGGAACTCCACGCCATCGCCCGCGCCCTCACCGGCTACAAACCTATTTCCAACTAAAGCCTGTGATGCACTTTGGCTTCGTCTGCCCGTGGTGCGCATCATTAGCCTGCTGGCCGCGGCCATGATTCCGGTGATACTGGTTGGCGTTGGGCGTGCAGTTGGCTGCCAGCACGGGCCTGCGGCTGGAAAAGGGCGTCTGGCTGGCCAGCGTCTCACCCTGACGGTGCTGCTGGCGCTAATGTGAACGAGTCCAATGAGAAAAGCTTTCATGATTTCTTCAGTTCTGGTGTATAATTGAGTGTTGTACGTCCCATAAAATAACGTTGGCATTGTTTGCAAATGTAAAACATTCGTAACTATACAGGTATCCAACAAAACGTCTTGCCACGAAGGCTCAAAGGAACGAAGACAATGCAGGTTTGCAAGTCGCAAGTGGCAAGTTCTTCTGGCGGCGACGTTTTTCACCTGCTACTTGCCACCTGCCACTTTTCCCCTTCGCACCGTCGTGTCGTCATGGCTTCGTGGTTTTTGCCTCGCTATGAGGAGATACGTGTATAGTTACAAACATTCGAGGAAATCAAAACGATATGGAAATCACCTGGTACGGACTGGCGTGCTTCCGTTTCAAAAGCCGCCAACTCACCATTGTCGCCGACCCCTATGCGCCCGAATTGGGCCTGACCCTGCCCAACCTGCGGGCCCGGGTCGTCACCATCAGCCATGATGTGCCCGGCCACAATTATCTCAAGGCGGTCAAGGGCTACGAGCACGTGTTCGATGGGCCGGGCGAATACGAGGTCAACGGCGTGTTCATCACCGGCGTGGCCACCTATCACCGGGGCAAGCCGGGCGAGCGGGAGCGTAACACCGCGTTTCTGTATGAGTTCGATGATATCAGCATCGGGCATTTGGGCGATCTGGGCGCGACCCTGGATCGCAAACAAATCGAAGCCATGAACAGCCCGGATGTGCTCATCGTGCCCGTGGGCGGCGGCGACATCCTCGACGCGTCCCAGGCGGTGGAGATCATCACCGAACTGGAACCGCGCATCGTCATCCCCATGCATTACGCCCAACCGGGCCTGAAGCTGGACCTGGAGCCTCTGGAAAAATTTCTGAAAGAGATGGGGACGGGCGCTATTGAGCCCATACCCGTCCTCAAAGTGCGAAAATCGGACCTGACGGGCGACGAAACGCGCGTCGTCCTGCTGGAATCGCAAGGAGCGCCCGCATGAGAAAATATCTGATTCTGTCCCTGCTTTTTTCCCTGATCCTGGCCGTCGCCGCCTGTGGCGGAGGCGACGCCACGTCGCCGCCCTCGGGCCCGCAGGCGACGCCTCCGACCGGCGTCGAGAACGACGCCGCGCTCAAGCGGATGGCCGACGAGGTGGAAGCGAACCCCTCGGCCGCGGGCTATCTCAAGCTGGGCAACGCCTATGCAGAACGCGGGCGATTTCCCGAAGCCCAGCAGGCTTATGAAAAAGGGCTAAAAATCAACCCCAACGATCCCACCATTCTCGCCAATCTGGGCGTCACCTTGTATCAAATGGGGCGGTTTAGCGAGGCCCAGGCCCAATTCGAGAAGGCGCTCAAGCTCAAACCTGATGACGCTGCCACGACCTATCTGCTGGGAGCGACTTTCCTGCAAATGGGCGATCAGCAGCAGGCGGAGGCCCAGTTCAAGAAGGCGCTGGATATCAACCCGACGCTACCCGAGGCCCATTTCGGGCTGGGCACGCTTTACATGTTGCAGGGCAAGAAGGACCTGGCCATCAAGGAATTCAAGACTTTCCTGGCAGGGCCGCCTCCGCAGGACCCGCGGGCCATCACCGAAGCCAAACGCTATCTCGAACAGCTCAAAGGGCAATAAGCGCCCGTGACCGCCAATCTCTCGCATCAGGAATTCGAGTATTACCAGCTTCCCAATGGTCTGACGGTCGCGTACACGCCCATTCCCTGCGTGCGCTCGCTGGCCATGGGGCTTTATCTGCAGGTGGGCGCCCGCTATGAGCGGGATGAGGAGGCGGGCGTCAGCCATTTTCTGGAGCACATGGTGTTCAAGGGCTGCCAGGGATGGCCCACCGCGCTGGAGATTGCCAACGCGGTGGAAGGCCGCGGCGGCTATCTTAACGCGTCCACCAGCTACGAGTTCACCACCTTTTGGGTGAAGATCGGCGCCCGGCGCTGGCGAGACAGCCTGAAGCTGCTGGCCTCCATGATCCTGCGCCCCCTGCTCGACCCGGATGAGATGGAGCGGGAGCGGGGCGTGATCCTGGATGAAATCGCCATGTATCGAGATGTGCCCGAGGACCTGGCAGGTCAGCTGGGGAACAGGGCCACGTGGGGGGAACACCCCCTGGGCCGGGAGATCGCGGGCGAGCTGGAGACGGTGGCCGCGCTCTCCCGCGAGGCGCTACGCGCCTTCCATGCCCGCGCCTATCGCCCCGAACGGGCGGTGCTCACCCTGGCCGGGGCCATGGACCCGGAAGCCGTCCATCGCGCGGTGGAAGAGGAATTCGGCGGCTGGCGGGGGGAGGGCGATCCGCCCGAGATGCCGCCTGCGCCTCCTGCGCCCACCAATCCCCGCTATCGCATCGCCCGGCGGGACAGCGAGCAGGCCCATCTGCAACTGGCCGTTCCCGCCCTGCCGCGGTTGCATCCCCGGCGCTTCGTCCTGCGCCTGCTCAATGTGATGGCGGGCGAGGGCATGAGCTCCCGGCTGTGGCAGCGTCTGCGCGAGGAGCAGGGCCTGACCTACAATATCGGTTCGTTCACCCACACCTTTCATGATGCGGGCATCCTTGGTGTTTATGGCGGCTGCGACGCGGATCGGCTGTTCGAAGCGCTGGACGGCGTCATGGACGTTTGGCAAGAGATACAGGAGCGTCCTGCGCCAGAGGAGGAATTGCAGCGGTTCAAGGAGTATCTGCGCGGGCGCACCGAGCTGGCCTCCGAGGATACGGTGAGTGTGGCCGCATGGTGGGGGATGCAGTTGGCCGCGGGCGCGGAGCCCATGAGCCTGGATGAGACGCTGGCCGAGATCGAGGCGGTGACGCCTGAGGATATCCAGCGCCTGGCGCAGCAACTCTGGCGGAAGGAGAAGCTGGCCCTGGGCTATGTCGGGCCGTTGGATTCGGAGAATCGCCTGGTTGAGTGGTTGACAGGCCGGTAAACCCGGAAATCGATAGACCGGTAGACCGGGACAGATCTTTCCCCTGCCTGGTTTGAAAATTAATCTCACGCCAAGTCGCTAAGTGAGCGTCAAAAAATAACTTCCCTTTTTCGCCGCAACACTGGCCGAGTGAACTCGGGCTCTTTAGGCGCAAGCCCCCTCCTTTGCTTCCTCCCCCGCTTCGAGACGGGCGGGGGCGGAAATAAGGAAGGAGGATTCGATGGCGCCGGAGGTCGCCCTTCGGCGACCCTTTTGTTTGTCGTCGTTTTGGACGGCGGAGGCCGTCCACTGGCCGCAGGCCTGAAGCGCCCGACTTGAGTCGGTGAGCACAAAAACGGGAACTAATTTCTGGACGCGTACTAAGTCGCAAAGGAAAAAAGAAGCAAAGAATTCTTGGCGGTCTTTGCGTCTTTGCGTGAGATTCCCGTCCGTACCGGCGCGAGCTTGCCTGCCGTCGGACCGCTGCTTTACTGAAAACTGATCACTGAATACTTGAAAATGACCTCCCGCACCATCGCCCGCAACACGGTTTTCCTCAGCATGGCCCAAGGGGTGCGCATCCTCCTGGCCCTGGCGCTGATCCTGTATATCGCCAATTTTTACGGACCGGTGTGGCAGGGCAAATTCAGCATCCTCCTGGCCTTTCTCAATATCTTCCAGGTGCTGGCCTCCTTCGGACTGCCGCGACTCATCACCCGCAATGTGGCCCGGCGCTACGATGAGAGCAATCACTACTACTGGGCGGGACTGGCCGCGCAGGGATTGACCACGCTGGCGTTCATGGCGATCATGGTGGGGGTGGTGGCGATCATGCCTTATCCTGCGGATACGAAGTGGATGCTGTGGGCCGCGGTGCTGGCGTTGCCTCTGTTCACCTTCTACTCCCTGGCCGGGGCGCTGCTCCGAGCCATTGAGCAGATGCAATATCTGGTTTACGCCGAACTGCTCAGCGCGGCCGCGCAACTGGCCGCGGCCGTCCTGTTGTTGAGCCTGGGCGGAGGCGTCATCGTGCTGGCCGTGATCCGGGTGGCGGGGATTGGCCTGGCCGCGTTCACGGTCACCCTGGCCGCGCTGCACCGGCGACTGGTGCGAGTTCCCCAGTGGGATTTCGACTTCTCGCGCAAGCTGCTGCGAGAGTCGCTGGATTTCTTCGGCATGGCCGGCATGGATGCGCTGACCCAGCGGCTGGATATCCTGGTGCTGTCGGTGGTGGCGGGCGAGGCCGCCACGGGCGTGTATGACGCCGCGTTCCAGCTCATCAAGGTGCTGATGACCTTCATCCTCTCCTTCACCGACGCGGTCTATCCCGCGCTCTCCCGGCTGTTCGCCCATGACCGGGCCGTTTTTCGTCATGAACTGCTGAAATATCTGAAATGGGGACTGGCTGCGTTGATCCCTGTGGCCGCGGGTCTGAGCCTGCTGGCCCCTTTCATCATCCGATTGCTCTATCGCCATGCCGGGTATGACGCCTCGGTGCGGGTGTTGCAGGTGTTGGCCTGGGTGGTGATCTTCTATTTCATTTACATTTATCTCTCCCGGGCGCTGATGGCCGGGAACCGGGCCCGGGCTGCGTTTCTGACGGCTGTGGCTATGGTCACTGCCGGGTTGGTTCTGCTGGTAACGGGCGTGCGACTGAGTGGAGCCCAGGGCGCGGCGGCCGGGCTGTTGGCCATGTATGCGTTTGGGGCGTTGCTCACGGGGTGGCTGACGCGGCGGGCCTAGAACCACAACCCCAACAACCACTGCACCCGGTCGATGAGCAGGGTGATGCGCGCACCCGCCATGCTGGCCAACAGCGCGCCCAGGGCCAGCATCAACGCCCAATATCCCCACAATCGCCAGCCATCGAACAGCCACTGCGCCCACGAATCCGCCTTTTCTGCGGTTTGCTCTCGTTTTGGCAGCAAATAGAGGAAGACGCCCAACGAGGTGAAGGTGGCGACGATGACGCTGATCACGTCCAGGGCGGGAAATTCGGGGAAGAAGGCCAGGTAGATATTTTGTGGAGCCATGAGCTGGGGCAGCAGGGTGCCCCGCATCGCCCCGGCCAGCAGCAATGCGCCGCCTACGCCCGCCACCAGACCCATCGAGGGCAGGCCCCAGGCCCGCAACTCGGGCCGGGCGGAAAAACGCAGCCCCAGCGCCGCGATCAACGCCCCGGCCAGGATGCCGATGCCGATCTGGGAGGGATGCACCCAGGCTCGGGGATCGAACGCGGGCAGCAACACCTGTTTGAGCGTAATGGCGGCCACATACCCCGCGCCCATGCCCAACAGCAGGTGCGACGCCCATCGAAAGACGCGGTTGTCCCCAAACGCCCGGCTGAACACGGCCAGGGTGATGAGGGTGGCGAGGGCGGCTCCGAGGAGGGAGGTCATTTTGGAGTGAGCAGTTATCAGTGATCAGTGTTCAATTTTTCTTTTTTATCTGCGTTCATCCGTTTCAATCTGCGTCATCTGCGTTCCCTAATCCTACTTTCGGAACAGAGACCGCAGGGCCGCGAAGAGGACGACGGCCAGGAAGAGGCCCGTGAGCAGGGCCTGGCTGGTCGCCTGTTTTGTGGCGGGGCCCTCCTGCCCGAGCAGTTGCTCATAAGCCAGGGCGTCGGGATAGCCCGCCAGCAGGACGCGGATCTGGCCGGTTTGCTCGTAAGGGCGCAGCAAGGGCGCGACCGCGCCCGAGGCGGCCACCAGCAGCGGCGCATCCGACCGGGAGGCGACCTGTTCCACCCACTCGCGGCTGCTGGTCATGTCCGCCGTGATCTGGATGACCAGGTCGAAAGCGTCGATATCCTGAGCCGGGCGCATGCCCGCTTCCTGGATGGTCAACCGGGGCTGGTTGGAGGCGTTGACCGGGGAGAGGGCGATGGAACGCAGGGCGATGCTTTCGCCCGGGATGAAGCCCATCTGGGCGGGCGAGGGCGCGGCTATGGCGACGCCAGGCGCCAGGCGCGCGGTCAACGCCTGCGCATCCGCGGCCACGTTGGGCCCGAAAGGCCGCAGGCTCATGAACACCGTGCGGGCCCGTTTGCGCTGGAGATGATGGAGGATGGGTTGGGCCAGCAGTTGCAGTTCACCCTGGACGGCGGGATCATAGTCCCAGGCCACCAATACGTTGGCGTTGGGAGGCAGGATCTCGATGAACGCGTAGGCGTTTTTCACCGAAGGGCGTATGGGCGCGCCCGTGACGCCCAACGGATTCCAGAAGCTCCCCAGCAGCGCCGCCAGAAAGGCCGCGGCCGCCACCATCCACAGCGTTATATTTCTCCGCGCCATAGAGGCAGGCGCACTTGCCCCCGCGGGCTCCTGTTCCCCAACGGCTGGCTGCGCCCGCACCGCGGGTGCGGGTTCGACGAGGGTCTCGGGCAAGGCGTCGATGGGGATGCGGTCGGCCGCGCGCAGTCGCCCGGACGTGATCACCGGCTCGGCCGGGATCAGGCCCTGGATCTGGCTAAGCAGGCGCGGGCGCTGGCTCGCGGGCGGCAGGGGTTCGCTGCAATGCTGGCAAATGTCCGCGTCGTTGGGGTTTTCCTTCCCGCAATGAGGGCAGAGCATGGTCGTTTGGTCGTGCAGTCGTCTAGTCGTGCAGTCGCCTGGTCAGGCGGTCGTGCGGTCGCCTGGTCGACTGGGTGCGTTTATCGGCCAGGTTGGGCGATGGAAGCCGACGCCGTAATGCGTGATGCGTGATGCGTGATGCGTAGCGACCTCACGGATTACGGATTACGCATCACGCCCGTAGCAGACTCGCCCGACGTGGGTTTCGAGTTGTTTTTGCAAACGAATGCAACGCTATTTTCGAAGCAGCGTATAGCGCAGGAGGGCGAGGATGGAGCCGATGGCGATGCCCAGCAGCACGCCGCGAAACGCGGCCGCGGCCGGGGCGATGAGGATGTCGTGGCGCATGCCCGCCAGGAAGGGGACGTTGGCTGTCAGGCCCGGAATCTGGCCCAGCAGCACCGCCATCAGCCCCAGGAAGAGCAGCGCTCCCCCGACATCACGCAAGGAGAGATGCCGAATCAGAGCCACCGCCAGGAAGATAGGGAGCAGGGCGAAAACAGCGGCCATGCCTGGAGCCAGCATCCAGTGGTAGAGCCAGTTCCCCGCGCCCGCCAGAAAACCTCCTGGCAGTAGACCCGCCACGAACGTCCCCGCAAACCCCGCCAGCAGCAACAGACTCCCCGCGTCCTTTTGCCGGGCTTTGGGCCAGTGCCGCCATGCCAGATGGAACGCGGCCAGCAGCAAGGCCCCGCCGCTCACCAGCACCGTGGTTTTCAGCAGCGCCTGGGTAGGGCCGTTCAGGAAGGATTGGGGGAAGAAGTAGTTGGCGAAGGCCAGGAGGCCCGCGGTCAGGGCCACGGCCAGGGTCAGCCATTGGGGCCAACGTCGGGGGAAGGACATGGCGTCAGAAGATGGAGATGAGCCAGAAGAGGAGAAAGGTGAGGCCCAGCAAGATGGATAGGGCCGCCAAAGTTTCTTGGACGCGAAGGGAGAGACTGTCTGCTGGCTGTTTGGGACCGGGGCTCAGGGCCAGGCCCAGGCCCGCGGCTTCGGGCGTATCTTCCTCGGCCCCGGCTTTCGCCTCCAACAGCATCTCCAGTTCCACAGGCAGGTAAGCTCCCTCGCCCGCGACGCTGCCCGCGGCGTCCAGGCCCGTGAGAGGCAGCCTCATGGCTGTGGGGTCCGTGCGGTTCTGGCGATAAAAGCGCGCCTCATCCTCGCCCAAGACCGCGCTTTCATGAGCCCGCAGCCGCAGGAGCAGGGCGATGCCCGCGGTCAGGATGATGAGAGCCAAGGCAAGGAGATCGAGAGGCATGGGATTCAGTAATCAGGAATCAGTGATCAGTAATCAGTGATCAGTGGGGCGGGAGGG
>JALXCB010000143.1 GCA_026991225.1 Anaerolineae bacterium
TTCGTCGCCAAGCACTGGCCGAGTAAACTCGGGCTTTTTGGGCGCAAGCCCCCTCCTTTGCTTCCTCCCCCGCTTCGAGACGGGCGGGGGAGGAAATAAGGAAGGAGGATTCGATGGCGCCGATGGTCGACCTTCGTCGACCTGTTGCATACGGTGAAAATGGACGGCGGAGGCCGTCATCTTATTCCCTTCCGCTATTCTCCCCCGCTTGCGGGGGAGATGAAGAGGGGGATGGCCGCAGGCCTGAAGCGCCCGACTTGAGTCGGCTAGTGCGCCCCATTTTTGAAACGCACCCTTACTAATCGGCGGGGTTGACGGGAATCCGCGGGTTGTACTATCATTGGATGAGCTGAAAAAACCTTAACCACAGAGACACAGAGAGCACGGAGGAGGGAAAAGATAAGGCTTGGAGGGGATTTTCTCCGTGAATCCCCTTACTTCTCCTCTGTGTCCTCTGCGTTCTCCGCAGTGAGTAACTTTTTTGCAGTGGCGCCATCATTGTTTTTACAATTGAAATCCACGCTTCAATGGAGAAGGTGCGATGAAACGACTGCTTTCGGGCAACGAAGCGGTTGCCCATGGCGCATGGGAGGCTGGCGTCCGCGTGGCGGCTGGCTATCCCGGCACCCCGAGCACGGAGATTCTGGAGACCTTGGCCCGCTTTCCTCATGTGTATGCAGAATGGTCTCCCAATGAGAAGGTGGCGTTGGATGTGGCTATTGGGGCGGCGTATGCGGGACGACGGGCGCTGGCCACCATGAAGCATGTGGGGGTGAATGTGGCCGCGGATGCGTTCATGTATGTGGCCATGACGGGCATGGAGGCGGGGTTGGTCATCGTGTCGGCGGATGATCCCTCGATGCACTCTTCGCAGAATGAACAGGACAATCGGCAATACGCCAAATTCGCCCGCATTCCCTGTCTGGAGCCTGCCGACAGCCAGGACGCCAAGGATCTGACCATCGCCGCGTTCGACCTGAGCGAGCAGTTCGACACGCCCGTCCTGCTGCGCATGACCACCCGCATCTGCCATACCAGCACGCCCGTGGAGGTGGGGGCCCGACGCCAGGAGCATCCCCCTCTCACCGACAAGTACCCGCGCAATCCTGCCAAATATGTCATGGTTCCGGCCAACGCCCGCAAGCGCCATCCCATCATCGAGCATCGGCTGGAGGAACTGGCCGCCTATGCGGAGACCTTTCCCTTCAACCGGGTGGAGATGCGAGGACGGGCGTTGGGCGTCATCACTGCGGGAGTGGCCTATCAGTACGCGCGGGAGGTCTTCCCCGACGCCTCCATCCTCAAGCTGGGGATGACCTACCCCCTGCCACAAAAACGCATTCGGGATTTTGCCAGCCGCGTGGATCGGCTCATCGTGCTGGAGGAACTGGATCCCTTCATCGAGGATCAGGTGCGGCTGATGGGGGTCAAACTCTGGCCCGAACGGGTTCTCTATCCCCATACCAAGTCCATTTTCCCCATCACCGGCGAATTGAATCCCGCCATCGTGCGGGAAAGCGCCGTCGCGGCGGGGCTTCTTCCGGAGCCGCAGGCGGGGGAGAAGCAGGTCGTGAGGGGCGAGGATCAGGCTGAATCCCCGCAACCCTTGCCCGCGGGCCTGAAGATCCGCGGCAATGGGCATCTCGATCTGCCCGCCCGACCGCCGGTGCTCTGCCCCGGCTGCCCCCATCGCGGCGTCTTCTATATCCTGCACAAGCTCAAAGTTCCGGTCAACGGCGATATCGGCTGCTACACCCTGGGCGTGGTCCCGCCCCTCAGCGCCATCCACACCACAGGCTGCATGGGCGCGAGCATCGGCGTGGCCCATGGGGCGGCCGTCGCAGGGGATAAGGAGCGTCATGTCGCGGTCATCGGCGATTCCACCTTCTTCCACACGGGCATTCCTGCGTTGCTCAACGTAGCCTATAACCGCAGCAATGTCATCACCATCATTCTGGACAACCGCACCACGGCCATGACCGGGCATCAAGCCAATCCGGGCACGGGGCGCACCTTGCAGGGGAAGGAAACCAGGGAGATCGAGATCGAACCTCTGGTGCGGGCGCTGGGCATCGACGAAGTCGTCACCATCGACGCCTACGAAGTGGAGACCATCGAAAAGACCTTGAAGCGATGGCTGAAGCAGGACGGGCCCGCGGTGCTGGTCGCCAAACACGCCTGCGCCCTCCTTCCCGAAGAACGGAAGAAATATGTCTCTCTGCAGGTGGACCCCAACGTCTGCAACGGCTGCACCATCTGCTTCCGCATCGGCTGTCCAGCCATCCTCAAGTCAGACAAGCTCGATCCCAAATACCATCGCCCGCTGGCCGAGATCGATCCGCTGCTGTGCACCGGCTGCGAGATCTGCGCCCGCGTCTGCCCGCGCGACGCCATCTCCTTCCGCGATCAGGTGCTGCATCTCCATTACGACCCGTGAAAAGATGACGCGCAGATGGCGCAGACAAACTGATTCCCGCCGATAACCCCGAACATGGAGTTCCATCAGACAGTTCCCATGAACGATACAGCCTCCTCCCCATCGAAATCCCTCCCGTCCCTCAATATCCTTCTCACCGGCGTGGGAGGTCAGGGCACGATCCTGGCCAGCAACATCGTGGCCGAAGTGGGCGTGGCCCTGGGCTATGACGTGAAAAAAGCGGAAGTTCACGGCATGTCCCAACGCGGGGGCAGCGTGGTCTCCCAGGTGCGCTGGGGTCGACAGGTGTTCTCGCCTATCATCCCGCCAGGCGAGGCTGACTATCTCATTGCCTTCGAGAAGCTGGAGGCGCTGCGGGCGCTATCTTACCTGCGCCCGGGCGGTCAGATCATCGTCGACCCCCACGCCATCCCGCCGGTGACGGTCACCTCGGGCGACGCGCATTACCCGGAAGACGAGACCATCCAGGTCCAACTGGCCCGCATCACCCCCCACGTGCATTGGATTCCGGGCGTGGCCATCGCCGAAGAGCTGGGCAACGCCAGAGCGGCGAATGTCGTGCTGCTGGGCGCGTTCTCCGCCTTGCTGAACCATGATCCCGACCTGTGGCTGGGAGTCATCCGTCAGCGCGTGCCCGAGAAATACCGGGAATTGAACGAACAGGCCTTCGCCCGCGGGCGGGATCTGATCCTGACGGGGCCCCGCTGAGGCCCTTACGCGGCGAGGGCGGCTTCGCCTTATGACGGCTTTGCCATCGCAGGGGCGGGGCTGCGACCGAAGATGGGGATGGCGACCACGCCCGCGAGCACGGCCATCAGACCCGCCAGCAAGAAGACATTGCGCACGCCGACGATCTCGGCCAGCACGCCCGCCAGGGCCATCGAGGTGATATTGGCCGCGCCCACCATGGTCTGAAGCGCCGCGCCAATGCGTCCCCGCAGCTCATCGCTGACCAGGGTTTGGGTGAGGGTGGCGATGGCCGCGTTCACGGGCGTCATCACCAGCCCCACGGGGAAGAGCAGGAGCATGATTTGCCACACATGGGTGACCAGGGCGATGAGCGCGACGCCCACGCCCAGCGCGGCCAGGCCCAGGCTGATGATGCGCGTGGGTTGCAGGCGGGCGGCCAGGACCGCGGTGAGCGTTCCACCCAGCACCATGCCCGCCACCTGCGCCGCCTGGATAGCCCCAAACCACGTCTCGGGCAAACCAAGTTCGTTCACCAGCAAGGGCACGAAGAGCACATTGACCGCGCCCAGCCCCAACATGACGATGGCCGCGGAAACGAGCACGCCGATGAGCACGCGAGAGGTGAAAATCACGCGCATCCCTGCCATCAATTCCGAAACGATGGCGTGAACAGTCGCGCCTGCCTGCGGGCGCAAGCCGGGCGGGGCGATGACGCGCCAGGTGAAGAGGGCGGAGATGAAGAAGGTGAGCGCGTCGAGGATGAAGATAATGGCGAACTCGTTCCACAGCCCGATGATCACCCCCGCGCTGGCCGTGCCCAGCAGACTGAACAGGATGCGGCTGGTCTGAGAGACTGAGTTGGCCGCCAGCAGCTCGTCCCCCTCCACCACATTGGCCAGTAAGGCCAGTCGGGCCGGAGAAAAGAACACGCCCACCGTGGCTTGCACCAGGGTGAGCGCGTACAAAAGCCAGACGTCGCCCGGGTCCCGTACGAAAATCAGCCCCAGAACGACGATCCCTCGCAAGATGTCCGAGACGATCATGGTGGCCTTGCGGCTCCAGCGGTCTACGAACACCCCCGCCAGCAGCCCGATGGTCACCTGGGGCAGGGCCATGAGGATGGCGACCGTGGCCAGGGCCGCGGTGGAGCCAGTCAGACGGTTGATGAGAATGAGCAACGCCAGGCTGGTGAGACTGTCCCCGTAATTGGAGATGATCTGCCCCAGCCACAACCAGCGAAAGTTCTTGTTGCGCAACAAATCCTTGAGACCAGGTTTGCGGGCGACATCTTCAGACATGGGCGTATTCTCCTGTTTTGAAAAGAGAATGATCGTCGGTTGCGTAAGGATCGTCAAGCCAACGTTGGACGAGTCTGCAACGGGCGTCAAACGTGAAACGTGAAACGTGACGGTCTCACGCATCACGTTTCACTCGTCACGTCTTCGGCTTCCCGCGCCAACGTGGCTGCGAGACATTTTTTCCGTCTTAGCGAGCTTTGGCCCATCTACTCCGCCTGGGGCGCGGCGGGGTAGATGGCGACCAGCATGCCCGTGGAAATCGAGGTTTCATCCACGGGCCTTTGCGCCAGCGCCTCGAATTCCTCAAGGAGCGCCTGAAGCCGTTGCTGGAAATCGCGATACTGGTCGGGCGTGAGATAAGCGAGGGCGTGCGCCAGGTAGATAGCCCCGGGCTCGGAGCTGGGAATGCTGACGTCGATGACGCCGCTTTGCACGCCCCGCAGGATTTCCTTCTCTGCCGCGCCCAATGTGCTTTCCAGCATGGTCTCCAGCACCTGATCTTGTTTTCTGCCGGCCGCCAGCAGGCTCCGATCCACGCGGAAAGCCCGGGCCGCCAGCCGGTAACGCTTTTCCATGATGCCCGAAACCAGTCGCGTGTCCACCACCCGGATCACGCCATGTTTCTCCAGCTGGTTGACATGGTAATAAAGCCGGGAGGGAGGCATGTCCAGCTCTCGGGCCATGTCTTTGACCGTGCGGGCTTCTTCGGCCATCAACTGCATGAGCTTCTGCCGAAATGAGGTGGAAACGGCTTTCAGGGTCTCTAGATCGGAGATCACGAAAACGTCGGGGATGTCATTGGGATCGCGTTTGTTCATGTGAATTTTATCATTCAATTTTTTTTGAATGTTTGAATGTATTTTATCATACGGGAAAAGGAATGTCAATAGCCCCATTTCTAAACCAAACGCATCTTGAAATCAGGTGTTTTCGGCCTCGGCCACCCGGAGCTGAAGCTCCGGGCTACGAAACGACGCCGGGTGAACCCGGCTTCCTGCGGCGCGCGACATGCACTATAGCCCCATTCATGGGGCGTCGTTTTTAGCCCGCAGGTGAACCTGCGGGCGGCAACTCTCCCCAAGAGACCCTGTGCTCCCTCCCCTGAAAACGAGCGGAGCGAGTTTCGGGGAGGGGCCGGGGAGGGGGCAAAAGGACACGGCAAACGCATATGCAACGTTTTGTCAGTCACTCAGCCCCAGTCCCCAATCCCTCGTCTCTAATCCCTGTCTGCCAGCACCGCCCGCGCATCCACCACGGTCACGCCCTGGCCCGGTTCGTGCACGATAACCGGGTTCAGCTCGAATTCCGCCAGTTCGGGGATGGCCAGGGCCAGCGCGGCCACCCGCCGGATCAGCGCCGCCAGCGCGTCCACGTCGCCCGGGCGTCGTCCCCGCGCCCCGAACAGCAACATGCGCCCGGCCACGGTCTCCCCCAGCATCTGCCGGGCCTGTTCGTCGGAGAAGGGCGCGATGCGGAAGGAGACGTCGCGCAGGGCCTCGACATACACGCCCCCGCCTCCGAACATGACCATAGGCCCGAAGGTGGGGTCGCGACGCATCCCAATGATGACCTCGGTTCCGGGCCCGGCCATCTGCTGCACCAACACCCCCTGCAAGCCCGCCCGGCGGGCGCGGCGACGCACCCGCGCCTGCAAATCCCAATACGCCTTGCTCACCTCCTCCGCGGGCACGTTCAGCATGACCCCGCCGATGTCGCTTTTGTGCAGGATGTCGGGGGAGAGGATTTTGACCGCGAAGGGGCCGGGGAAATTGCTGGTGAAGGCTTCGGCTGTGCGCTGGGTGTAGGCCGCCGTCCACGGAGCCAGGGGAAAGCCAACGTCTTCCAGCAGGGGATAGAGGTCGGCTTCGGCCAGATAGCCCCGGCCCTCTCCGGCCAAACGCTGGATTTCGGCGCGGATGGCCTGGAAAGGAGCGAGATCGGGCGGTTCGGGCGCGGCGGGCGGCGATTCGTGCACCCAATGCCAGCGCAGGGCGTTGGCTATGGCCCGCGCCGCGTTCTCGGGGAAGTCGTACACGGGGATGCGATGCTGATGCAGGCGCTGACGCCCTTCGCGGATGCTGACGTCACCCATGAAGCAGGCGTAGAGGGGCTTGTCCGCGTCGGCCGCGGCCCGGGCCAGGGCGTCGGCCACGCCGACGGGGTCATTGGCCGTGTTGGGAACGAGGATGGCGAGGATGGCGTCGTAGGCGTTGCTGGCCAGGAGGACCCGCGCTGCGGCTTCGTATTCGGGCGAGGAGGCCGCGCCCAGCATGTCGATGGGGTTGACGAGCTGGGGATAGTCGCCCAGGGCGTCGCGCAGGGCCTGGCGGGTGGCGTCGTCCGGTTCGGGCGCCTGCAAGCCGTTGCGGGCCAGCGCGTCCGCGGCCACGGCCGCGGGCCCGCCCGCATTCGTGATCACGGCCACGCGGGGGCCGCGCGGGGGCTGCTGGTAGGCCAGGGCGATGGCGGTGTCGAACAGCTCCTGCACGGAACGGGCGCGAATCACGCCCGATTGCTTGAACGCGGCCGAATAGGCTTCATCCGACCCGCCCAGGCTGGCGGTGTGAGAGGCGACCGCGCGCGCGCCCGCGGCCGTGCCGCCCGTCTTCAGGGCGATGATGGGGGTGTGGGGCGCGACCTGCCGGGCCGCGGCCATGAAACGGGGGCCGTTGTGGATGCTTTCGATGTAGGTCGCAATGACGCGGGTGTGGGGATCGTCGTTCAGAGCCTGGATGAAGTCGGTTTCGGTGAGGTCGGCGGCGTTGCCCAGGCTGGCGAAATAACTCAGGCCGATGTGCTGGCCCTTGGCCCAATCGATGAGCGCGCCGCCCAGCGCGCCCGATTGGGAGAGAAAGGCGATGTCGCCTGGGTCGGGGATCTGTTCGATAAAGGTCGTGTTCAGCCCGCTGTGGGGATTCAGCACGCCCACGCCGTTGGGCCCGACCAGACGCATGTCATATTCCCGGGCAATGTCCAGGATGGTCTGCTGCAAGGCGGCTCCCTCTTCCCCGACTTCGGCGAAGCCCCCAGACAGGATGGCCGCGGCGCGGATGCCCCGTTGGCCGCAGGCCCGCAGCGCCTCGGGAACCGCGGGCGCGGGGATGATGATGACGGCCAGATCCACGGGGTCGGGAACCTGGCGCACGTCGGGGTAGGCTTTGCGGCCCAGGATGGCGTCCGCTTTGGGATTGATGGGGTAGATGGGGCCCTGGTAGCCGCTGCGGATGAGGTTGGCGATGACGCCGTGGCCGAGTTTGCCGGGCGTGGCGGAGGCGCCGATGACGGCGACGCCGTTGGGGGTGAAGAAGGGGGTGAGGGGCATGGAAGTGTTCAGTGTTCAGTGTTCAGTAATCAGTGATCCGTTTCCTCTGTGTTCTCTGTGCGCTCTCAGGGAACTCAGTGTAACTCTATGTATGCACTGGCGTAAAGGTGAGGGGGTGGGCGAGTTTGACTTTGGGGCGGACGGCTTCGGGCAACATGCGGCAGAAGGTGCAGAGGCCGGGTGCGGAGGTGGGTTGGCCGCAGTTTTCGCAGGGGTGCAGTTCGACTTTCTCCTCCTGCCAGTTGGCGAAAAGCCCTTCCTTGTCTCTGGCCCGCAGGAAGGAAAGGTAGAAGTGCAGTTTCGCACCCGGCTTGTCCGCTTCCAGCTTGTTCAGCAGTTCTTTGTAATAGATGGTGGTGGCCCCTTCGGCGAAGGGGCACTCGTCATAAACATAGTCGATGCCGCGCACGATGGCGTAGGTCGCGGTCTCCCGTTCATAGAAGCGGCAGAAAGGCTTGACCTTGCGGGCGAAGCCGTCGCCTTCGGGCAGGACGGGATATTGACGGGCCAGATAGCCCACCTGCCAGTTCAGTGTGTTCTGAAAGAGCACAGCGACTTCGTCGTCCAGGTTGTGGCCCGTGGCCAGGACGTTGTACCCCAGGTCGTGGGCGATGCGGTTCATCTCGTGGCGCTTGACCAACCCGCAGACGGAGCAGGGCTTGCCGCGACCGCGGCGGGTGCGGGCCGCCATCTGAGGGATGCTTTCGCCGTAGGCGGCGGGAATGTCGAGGATGTGGAGGGTGGTTTCGGGATGCTGAGCGGCGAAGGCTTCGCACATGGCCCGGGATTCGTCGCTGTATCCGAGCCCGCCATCGATGCCCAGGCCCAGGTACAGCCCATCGACCTGATAGCCCAACTGCAAGAGCACGTCCCACAGGGCCAGGGAATCCTTGCCGCCGCTTACGGCCACGAGAACGCGGTCCTCGCGGGTGAACATGCGGTATTTTTTGATGAACCGCTCGGTCTGGTTGACGACCCATTCGGGGAAGTGTTCGGCGCACAGCGCCAGCTTGTGCTGGCGCATGTTGATGACCGCGGGCCGGGCGCATTTGCGGCACTTACGCGGCATGGCTGCCTCCGGAGATAACGGCCACGAGTTTGAGGCGGTCGCCCGCTTTCAGTCGGGCGCTGTCGTCGGTGAGCTGGCCGTTGATCATGGTGAGGTAGTTTTCGGGATTCAGGTCGAGTTCTTGCATGATCTGGCGGGCCGTTTTGCCCGGCTCGACCTGCCATTGTTGTTTGCGGAGGGTCACGAGGACTTTTTCGGAGGATTGTTCGGTCATGGTGTGGGGAGGGGTGTAGGTGGGTGGGATTATCGAGGGAAAACGGGGAAGGCAGTAGAGCAGGAAACCAGGAAACCGGGAGACTGGTAGCCCAGGCGACCGGTTTTCATTGCCATTGAGGTGAAGAGGCGCGGGGGTATTGTAACAAATGGAGTCTGGGAAGAGCAAGGGCATGGCGGATTTGATTTGTTTACTTTCGTTTGGCATGATTAGAGAAACGCCGAATATCCCCAAACGCGATGTCGTATTATGCCGAATATCCGCCAAACAAGGAGTCGAGTTATGGAATTCAAGACCATTATCGAACCGTTTCGCATCAAAACCGTGGAGCCTATCCGCCGCACCACGCGGGCGCATCGGCTGGAGGCCATTGAGCAGGCGGGATATAATCCCTTTTTGCTGAAAGCGGAGGATGTGCTCATCGATTTGCTCACCGATTCGGGCACGGGCGCCATGTCATCCCGTCAATGGGCGGGGATGATGCAGGGGGATGAGTCCTACGCGGGGGCCCGATCGTTCTACAAGTTCGAGGCCGCGGTGAAGGAGATCACGGGATTCAAGCATGTGTTGCCCACGCATCAGGGTCGGGCCGCGGAGCGGATTCTGTTCGGGTCGGCGTTGCAGCCGGGGGATATCGTCATCAATAACACGCATTTCGACACGACCCGGGCGAATATCGAGTACCGGGGCGCCATCGCTATGGATATGCCCATTCCCGAAGCCCGTCACCCCGAGCAATATCATCCTTTCAAAGGCAACATGGACCTGGCCCGGCTGGAGGAGACGCTGCGGGAGCATGAGGGCAAGGTGAAGATGGTGATGATCACGGTAACCAACAATTCGGGCGGGGGCCAGCCGGTGAGCATGGCGAATATCCGCGGGGCCAGCGAGATCGCGCATCGGCATGGCATCCCCTTTTTCATCGACGCCTGCCGGTTTGCCGAGAACGCCTGGTTCATCAAGATGCGGGAGGAGGGGTACGCGGACAAGACGCCGCTGGAGATTGCTCAGGAGATGTTCAGTTATGCGGATGGCGCCACCATGAGCGCCAAGAAGGATGGCATGGCGAATATCGGAGGCTTTTTGGCCCTGAACGATGATGAACTGGCCCGTAAGTGCCGGAATATGGAGATTTTGGGGGAAGGCTTCCCCACCTATGGCGGGCTGGCGGGCTACGACATGGAGGCCATCGCCGTGGGGCTGTTCGAGGCGCTGAACGAGGATTATCTGCGCTATCGCATCCGTTCCATCGCCTATCTGGGCGAGCGCATGAAGCAGGCGGGCATTCCCTTCATCGAGCCCACGGGCGGTCATGCGGTCTATATCGACGCCCGCAAGCTGTTGCCCCACATTCCCTGGAACGAATACCCGGCGTGGGCGCTTTCCCTGGTGATGTATATCGAGGGCGGCGTGCGTTCAGTGGAGATCGGGTCGGTCATGTTCGGGCGTCAGCCCGATGGCAGCGAGAAGCCCGCGGCCATGGAATTGGTGCGCATGGCCTTCCCGCGGCGGGTCTACACCCAAAGCCATGTGGATTATCTGGCCGAGGTGCTGGATTACGTGAAGGATATCGCCCCGCGCATCCGCGGCGTGCGCATCGTGGAGGAGCCGCCCGTCTTACGCCACTTCACCGCCCGCTTCGAGCCCGCGTACGGCGTGTTGGTGGTGGATTCGTGATAGGCGATATGCGCGGTTGCAAGCCGATAAGGGTGGAAAAGGAACCCGGTAGGCCAGAAAACCGGTAGACCAGTAGACCAGTAAACCGGGGAGCCCGGTAGAGAACGGCTTTCCCCGGTTTACTGGTTTACCGGTTTATGGGTTTCCTGGTTACTTTCAAACCAACCGATTGAAAAAACGCCCTACTGTTCACCGCCCACTTCACTCTCCTCCTCCCCACTTTCATTCTCTCCATTCGTCGTCACTTCCGCCTCCGACGCCACATCCTCGAACGGATTCTCCATCTCCTCCTCGGTGAGCATGATCAGCTCGCCGTGGAGGTAGCCGCCCTCGTCCAGCAGGAAGGAGGCGACGCGAATCGTGCCCCACATGCGCCCGCCTTCCAGCAGTTCGACGCGCTGGGCCGTGAGGTCGCCCTTGTAGGCCCCGGACACGGAGACGGTTTTGGCCTGGATATCGCCCTGGACGCGGGCGTTGGGCCCGATGATGACGTTGCCCAGGGTCTCGATGCGGCCGCTTTCCATGACCCCATCGATGCGGACGGAGGCTTCGGTGCGGATGTTACCGGAAAAGGTGGCGGCTTCGCCGATGGTAACGTCGATGCGGTCGGGTTCGGGGCGTTGGTCGCGTTTGAACATGGATTGGCTCCTGGTATGTAAACTAAACGCATTTTGAAATCAGGTGTTTTCGGCCTCGGCCACCCTGAAGCTCCGGGCTACGAAACGACGCCGGGTGAACCCGGCTTCCTGCGGCGCGCGACATGCGCCATAGCCCCATTTATGGGGCGTCGTTTTAAGCCCGCAGGTGAACCTGCGGGCGGCGGCGCGGCCAGAGAATCGCCTTTCATGGATGATCCAATGCGAACCAAAAGCCTTGGTTTCAATTTGCTTTCAGTTTAGGATTCGGATCAGGATTAGGATTGAGGATCGCCAGGACAACGTTGGGCGAGCCTGCCACGGACGTAGAACGTAAAACGTGAAACGTCATGTCCTCACGCATCACGTTCCACTCGTCACGTCATCGGCTTCACACGCCGGTCTGGCCACGAGGCGTTTTCGTCCGTATTGGCGCTGGCTATTATCCCTGGTGGGTCATGAGGGGGGACATGGACTCGCCGCTGTGAATGCGGTAAATGGCTTCGGCGAGCAGGGGCGCGATGGAGAGGACTTCCAGCTTGGGATGCTGTTTTTCGGGGGGAATGTGAATGGTGTTGGTGACGATAAGCTTTTTGACGTAAGGGGCGTCCAGTCGCTCCAGTGCGGTGGGCAGGAGGACGGGATGGGTGATGGTGAGGATGATCTCGGGCCGGGCGCCCGCCTCCACCAGGCTCTCGGCCTGGTTGAGCACGCTGCCGCCAGCGATGAGGTCATCGAAGATGATAGGGGTTTTGCCCTCGATGTCGCCTACGATGGCGGTGGTTTCGGTGGTGGAGAAGCTGGTGCGGCGCTTGTGCATCAGCACCAGGGGCAGGTCGAGCAGCCGGGCGAAGCGCCCCGCCAGCTTGGCCCGCCCGACGTCCGGGGCCACAATCACCGGATCCTCCAGATCCATCTGTCGGACATGTTTGGCGAAGATGGTCATGGCGGAGAGGGGATCGACGGGCACGGTGAAGAAGCCCTGGGTGGCCTCGGCGTGGATATCCACATAGATGACCCGGGCGGCGCCGATAGTCTCCAGCATGGTGGCGACAACCCGGGCGCTGATGGGCTCCCGCCCGCGGGCCATGCGCTCCTGCCGGGCGTAGGGGAAGTAGGGGATGACGACGTTGATGTTGTGCGCCGAGGCCCGGCGGAACGCATCGATGATGAGAAGGAGCTCCATCAAATGGTCGTTCACCGGGGCGGAGCAGGGCTGGATGATGAAGACGTCATCATCGCGCACCAGCTCTTCGATGAGGATGTGCACCTCGGAGTCGGGCAGCCTGCGGATGGCGAGGCGCCCCAACGGGCGGTTGAGGTGGTTGGCGACCTCTTCGGCCAGTTGGGGATTGGCGTTGCCGCTGAAGATGCGGAGGGTGTGGAGGTTTCGGGACATGACGTCACCAGCGCATGGATCGGGGGAGGAGACGAATCATGTCTATTATACGGGAGGGCGGGCGTAGTCCCAATTCTGGCGGGCGCGCCGCGTTTGGTCGCGGGGATGGGGGCAAGTTGATGTTAAACTAAACGCATTTTGAAATCAGGTGTTTTCGGCCTCGGCCACCCGGAGCTGAAGCTCCGGGCTACGAAACGACGCCGGGTGAACCCGGCTTCTCGCGGCGCGCGACATGCGCCGTAGCCCCATT
>JALXCB010000144.1 GCA_026991225.1 Anaerolineae bacterium
GCCCACGCCGACATCATCCCCTACCCCCACCCTCACGCCGACGTTGACGCCTACACCTTGAAAACAATCAACGAACTCCGGACAACAGACAACGATTCTATCGCCTGGCGTCCGTTTTGGCGTATAATGGGATGATCCCCTTTCAACGCCTATATCATCCCACACCAAGGAAACTTCCACCCCCTCATGATGCAATTCGACCGATACACCGAACGGGCGCAAGACGCTTTGATGCGCTCGTATGAAATCCTCCATCGCTATCAGCACAGCCAGGCCGACACCGAACACCTCTTCCTGGCCCTGCTGGAACAGCCCGACGGCATGGTGCGCCACATCCTCGATGAACTGGGCGCGCCCGTCGACGCCATGCGCTCTGACCTGGAGCACATCCTGGCCCGAGCGCCCAAAACCGGCGGCCCCAACATGGCCATGGCCGCGGCCGGACAGATCTACATCACCCCCCGGCTGCACCGCCTGAACCAGGTCGCCACCGAAGAATCCGCCCGCCTGGGCGATGAATACATCTCCACCGAACACCTTTTCCTGGCCATCCTGCGGGAGCGCAACACCCCCAGCGCCAACCTGCTGAAGAAATACAACATCACCCTGGACGTGGTCAAACGCACGATTGAAGAACTGCGGCAGGGGAAGAAGGTGAAGGACCCCCGCTCCGAGACCCGCTTCAAGGTGCTGGAAAAATACGCCCGCGACCTCACCCGCCTGGCCGAAGAAGACCGCCTGGACCCGGTCATCGGCCGGGAGACCGAGATCATGCGGGTGATCCAGGTGCTCAGCCGCCGCACCAAGAACAACCCCGTGCTCATCGGCGAGGCGGGCGTGGGCAAGACCGCCATCGTCGAGGGCCTGGCCCAACGCATCGTCGCGGACGACGTGCCCGATCTGCTCAGCGGCGTGCGCATCATGGCCCTGGACCTGGGCGCGCTCATCGCCGGCACCCGCTTTCGCGGGGAATTCGAGGAGCGCCTGAAGGCGGTTATGGATGAAGTGCGGGAGGCGCAGGGCCAGATCATCCTCTTCATCGACGAATTGCACACCGTGGTGGGCGCGGGCGCGGCCACCGGCGCCATGGACGCCAGCAACATGATGAAGCCCGCCCTGGCCCGCGGCGAACTGCGCGTCATCGGGGCCACCACGCCCGACGAATTCCGCCAGCACATCGAGCGGGACGCGGCCCTGGAGCGGCGCTTCGCGCCCATCTGGGTGGATGAGCCCTCGGTCGAGGAGACCGTGGACATCCTCCAGGGGCTGAAACACCGCTACGAAGCCCATCATCAGGTGGTCTACACCGACGACGCCCTGCGCGCGGCCGTGCGCCTCTCCCATCGTTATGTCACCGACCGCCGCCTGCCCGACAAGGCCATCGACCTGATGGATGAGGCCGGGGCCAAGATGCGCGTCGCCCTCCATTCCGAACCCGCGGCATTGAAGAAGATGAAGCGGGAGCTGGCCGACCTGCGGGAGCAGGAGGAACAGGCCTGGACGGATCGGGATTACGCCCGCGGGGCCGAACTCAAAGCCGAACTCATCCGCCTGGAGGAGGCATACAAGCGCCGTCGCCAGGTCTGGCAGACGCAATCGGGCCTGGACAACGTCATCGACGAGGAAGATATCGCCCGCATCGTTCACGCCTGGACCGGCATCCCCGTCAGCCAGATGCTGGAATCGGAGACGGAAAAGCTGCTGCGCATGGAGGAATTCCTGCACCAGCACATCATCGGCCAGGACGAGGCCATCGTCGCCGTCTCCGACGCCATCCGCCGCTCCCGCGCCGGCCTCAAGGACCCCCGCCGTCCCATCGGCTCCTTCATCTTCCTGGGCCCCACCGGCGTGGGCAAAACCGAACTCGCCCGGGCCCTGGCCCAATTCCTCTTCGACGATCCCGACGCGCTCCTGCGCATCGACATGAGCGAATACAAGGAAGCCCACACCGCCAGCCGCCTCATGGGCGCGCCTCCCGGCTACGTGGGCTATGACGAGGGCGGCCAGCTCACCGAAGCCGTGCGCCGCCGCCCCTACCAGGTCATCCTCTTCGACGAGCTGGAAAAAGCCCACCCCGAAGTGTGGAACACCCTCTTGCAGATTCTGGAGGACGGGCGTCTCACCGACGGGCACGGGCGCACCGTGGACTTCCGCAACACCGTCATCATCATGACCACCAACGTCGGCTCCCGCCGGGTGACCGAGACCCGCCGTATCGGGTTCCAGACGGACGCGGGCGTGGATGAAGGCCGCCTGCTCAGCGACATCCAGAAAGACCTGAAACAAACCTTCCGGCCCGAATTCCTCAACCGGGTGGACGAGATCATCCCCTTCCACGTCCTCACCGATGACCAGATCCTCCAGATCGTGGACTTGCAGGTGAAGGAGATCGCCGCCCGGCTGGAGGAGCAGGGCCTGAGCATCGAACTCACCGACGCGGCCCGCCGCGCCCTGGCCGCCAAGGGCTACAACCCCGAATACGGCGCTCGTCCCCTGCGCCGGGTGCTGCAACGGGCCATCGAAAGCCCCCTCAGCAAACGCCTGTTGCAAGGCGAATTCGGCACGGGCGATCTCATCATCGTGGATGCGGAGACCGACGGGGACGCGGGCGACCGCGAGGCGCTGAAAGCGGCCCGCATCACCTTCCGCAAGGGCGAACCCGCGCCCATCGCCGTGGACTTCCCGCCCGTGGACGTGGAGCAGACCTAACTCCAGCATTGCATACATTCCTTCCGGACGCCATGCTGAAGGAGCGAAGCGACTGAAACATCTAGCGAGCGAAGCGAGCGTAGCCCCCGGCAGGATGAGGCGCTTCGCTGGATTCCTCGGTCGCTGCGCTCCCTGGGAATGACGTGAAGAGCTTAATTGTAACTGCTAACGTAGCCCTGTTCACTCGACACGGATACGAGGAAGCACGGATAAAATCTTTTTTGAATGACTTCGCGCCTTCGTTTCCTTCGTGTCTTCGTGGCAAAAGAGGGGCGATTGGGGCCAACTACCTTGGCAGTTACACCTATTTTTCAAAGAAGCCGACACGAGCAGCATCGCCGATACGGATGAAAACGCCTCGCGGCCAGGCTGGCGAACCGTGAAACGTAATGCGTGATGCGTGATGCATAACGCTCTCACGTTTCACGTTTTCACGCATCACGCCCGTTGCAGACTCGCTCAACGTTGTCCTGACGATCCCCAATCCTAATCCTGATCCGACTCCTATTTACATAGCAGGCGTCCCGAGCGACGGCTCGCCGATACGGATGAAAATGCGGACACGGATTCACACGGCCTTCAGTCACAGATTTTTTGAATTATCCGTGTTTTTCTGTGTTCATCCGTGTGCTTATTTTCAAAGCAGCCCAGTTCAGTCACCGTACAACGCAACCAAAACCAACATCCCGACAACCAAAATCACAAACAGAACATAACCGATAAGCGTCAGCAAAGCCACAAACTTTCTCCACCGGCCTGGGGTGCCCGCAGCCAACAAGAGCAGAGGGAGACCAATTCCCGATGCCAGATATGTCCAGACAAGCGCTCCAAGCAGATCTTTCCAAATGAAAATAAAAGCCCCACTCCACACCAGCATGTAGCCAACAGCCCGAATGACGATCCACGAAAAAACATTTTCAGCCCTTCGCACAAGCTGGATAGCCAAAAAGATATCAATCGAAATCTGAAATAGGATCAGCCCAACGCCCAGAAACCCCAAATTGACATCCAACAGCCATCTAAGGGCCGATAACAACGTTCCAAAACTGCCGACAAAAATATCAAACAGCAGCGTCAGGACAAGCAGCCGCACCTGCCACGTGCGGTCGTAAGCCGGGGATTCGTTGGGCGTAGACATCATTCTTCAAAACACCGCCCGGATGGCCGCATTCATGCCGGGCGCATCCCCGCCGCTGGTCATCACGGCAATCGTACGAATCGTTTCATGCGGTTTGGGCATGACAGACCTCCTGGCAGTCAACGCCACTTGTCCAGATTGCCCACGTCTTTCAGGTGGGCGATATCGGAAAACATGACGAGACGGGGTTCAGGATCGAATACGAGTTCGGTGAGGGAGGCGTTAAGCATGAGATACTCCCGCCAGCGCCCGCCATCCTGATCGATGAGCAGGGAGAGCACCGTGGCCATGGCTCCGCCATGCCCAACCACAGCCACGCTCTCCCCCGCGTGTTTTTGGACGATGGTCTGGATGCTGTTCAGCAGGCGCATGGCGAAGGCGCGCGGGGATTCGCCGCCCGGCGGTGCGAAATCGGGGTCCTCGGCCATGCGCGCCCAGAGCCGCTTTTCGTCCCGAAGCTGCTCATACGAAAGCCCCTCCCACTCGCCCAGATGAAACTCCGCCAGGCCAGGATCGGAAATGACCGGAACATCGCCCAACGCCCGGGCGATGATCGCTGCGGTCTGGCGGGCGCGTTGCAGGGGGCTGGTGTAAATGGCAGTGATGGGGAGGGCTTCGTCGGCCAGATGCCGGGCCAGAGCCCGGGCCTGAGCCTCGCCCCGGGCGTTGAGCGGGCTGTCGGTGGCACCCTGCCACACGCCCGCCACATTGGCGTCGGTTTCCCCATGTCGAATGAGATAAAGCGTCGTGGGCATGATGCAATCCTATCACAAACCCCGCCATTCGAAGAAGCGCCCCATCGCCAATCGCATCCGCCGTTGGACTGTTCCAAAGATAGGATCAGGGAACGCAGATGACGCAGATTGAAACGGATGAGCGCAGATAAAAAGAAAAAATCTGTGAAAATCATCTGCGGAAATCTGCGTTGCGAAGCATCCGCGTTATCAGCGTTCTCATTTTCGTCCGTATCGACGAGCTATTGCTCGTGTCGCCTGCTTTGAAAATAGATTTGGTAGACCGGGAAACCGGTAGACCAGTAGACCGGGTGGGTGAGCGAAGCGGCCCGGTTTCCCTGGTTTCCTGGTTTTCTGGTCTACCGTTTTACGGGGCTACGCACCCCGCCATTAAGGGCAGGCCCACGCGTCCGTTGACGACGCGCGACCTGCCCCAATGCGGTGAAATCGATGGGTGCGAACTCAATCGGCCAGGGTGGAGGTGTCGCCCACGTCTTTGCCCAGCGCCTTGGCTTTCAGGACGCGGCGCATGATCTTGCCCGAGCGGGTCTTGGGCAGACTGTCCACGAAGAAAATGCGGGCGGGCACGGTGATGGGCCCGGTCTCGCGGCGCACGTGCTTCTTCAGCTCGTCCACCAGATCATCCGAACCTTCGTAACCCTGCCGCAGGATCACATAGGCCCAAATGACGTTGCCCTTGAGCTCGTCAGGAATGCCGATGACCGCGGCTTCGGCCACCGCGGGATGGCTGACCAGGGCGCTCTCGATCTCGGCCGTGCCCAGGCGATAGCCGCTGACCTTGATCACGTCGTCGATGCGGCCAATGATCCAGAAATAGCCGTCCTCGTCCTTGCGGGCCGAATCCCCCGTCAGATACCAACCCTGCTCCTGATAGCGCTCCCAATACTGCTTCACATAGCGGTCGGGATCGCCCCAGATGGTGCGGGCCATGCCGGGCCACGGCTTCTTGATGACGAGATAACCATCCTCGTTGGGCTTGACCGGATCGCCCTCTTCGTCCACGATGTCGGCGTCGATGCCGGGGAAGGGCTTGGTGGCCGAGCCCGGCTTCAGCGGATAGGAGGGCACGGGCGTGATCATGAACCCGCCCGTCTCCGTCTGCCACCAGGTGTCCATGATGGGGCATTTCTCCTTGCCGATGACCCGATAGTACCAGCGCCACGCCTCGGGATTGATGGGTTCGCCCACGGAGCCTAACAAACGCAGGGAGCTGAGGTCGCGGCGGCCGGGCCAGGCGTCGCCGAAACGCATGAGCCCGCGGATGGCCGTGGGCGCGGTGTAGAAGACGGTGATGCCATAGCGCTCGATCATCTTCCACCAGCGGTCGGGATAGGGATAATTGGGCGCGCCCTCATACATGAAGCTCGTCGCCCCCAAGATCAGCGGCGCATAGACGATGTAGCTGTGGCCCGTAATCCAGCCGGGATCGGCCGCGCACCACCAGCGGTCGTCATCCTTCAGGTCGAACACCCATTTCAGCGTGGTGCTGGTGTAGACCTGATAGCCGCCGTGGGTGTGGAGCACGCCCTTGGGCTTGCCCGTCGTGCCCGAAGTGTAGAGGATAAACAGGGGATCCTCCGCGTCCATGACCTCGGTCTCGGCCTTGGTGGAGGCGATGGGCAGGCGGGCGAGTTCGTGATACCAGTAGTCCCGCCCCTGTTCCATGTTCACCTCCTGGCCCGTGCGTTTGACCACCACCATGTGCTCCACCACAGGCGAACGGTGCACCGCCTCATCCGCGATATCCTTCAGATTGACCGTCTTGCCCCGCAGCCAGGCCCCATCCGCGGTGATGAGCACCCGGCTCTGCGCGTCTTTGATGCGGTCGGCCAGGGCCTGTTCACTGAAACCGCCGTAAACCACCGAGTGAATGGCCCCGATCTTGGCCGTGGCCAGCATGGCGATGGGCAGTTCGGGGATGCGGCCCATGTAGATGGTGACCGTATCGCCTTTCTTCACGCCCAGGCTGCGCAGAATGTTGGCGAATTTGTTCACTTCCTGCCACAAACGATAATAGCTGAACGACCGTTGGTCGCCGTTCTCCCCTTCCCAGATCAACGCGATCTTGTTCTTCCGCCAGGTCTTGACATGCCGGTCCAGGGCGTTGTAGACGATGTTCGTCTTCGCTCCCACGAACCACTTGAAGAAGGGAGCATTGGAATCGTCCAGCACCTTCTCCCATGGCTCGAACCAGTCCACCATTTCCCTGGCGCGCTCGTCCCAAAACGCCTCGATGTCTTGCAACGCCTTTTCCCGCACCGCGTCGTAATCCTTGATATACGCCCGCTCCACAACTTCGGGCGAGGGATAATAGATCTCGTGTTCGGCGGCAAGGATGTCTTCATGTCGGTCCATGGCTCATCTCCTTTTTGAGTTGGGTTGGGTGGAAGAATCTTTTTGAAGACGGGTGATGTGGCCCGAGCCAGGCAATGCGGCCAGGGCGAAAACGAGATAGAGGGAGCATTCAAATTGGAGCGCCTTGCAGCCATACGTGCAGAGCGAAATCCATGCCCAGCGCCGGAGCCATCAAGCGACACGCGGACGATGCGCTCGAAACCGGGCCCGGATGGCAACGCCACATGCGGCTGAAAGCCACGCCAAAAGAACGCCTCCAAAGGATACCACAAGGATTTGGAACAAGTCCACTGGATCGGAAAAGGGAACTGGCGACAGGAACAATCGCTCGTTCGCCGATACCGATGAAAACGCCTCGCGGCCAGGGCCGCGCGGAAAGCCAAGCACGTAATGCGTAATGCGTAACGATCTCACGTTTCACGTTTTCACGCATCACGCCCGTTGCAGACTCGCTCAACGTCGGCCTGGCGATCTCAATCCTCATCCTGATCCGAATCCTATTTTCATAGCAATAGACCGAGCCATGGTTCGCCGATACGAACGAAAATCCGGGCCATGTAGCCCCGTAAACCGGTAAACCAGGAAACCGGGGAAACCGGGCCGCTTCGCGCCCCTTCCCCAATCCCTCCCGTCGTACTATAATGGCCTTAACCCAGACGAGCCGGAACCACAAAAGAACACAGATACGAATGAAAACGCCCCGCGGCCAGGGCCGCGCGGGAAGCCAAGCACGTAATGCGTAATGCGTGATGCGTAATGACCTCACGTTTCACGTTTTCACGCATCACGCCCGTTGTCGCCTCGCCCAACGTCGGCTTGGCGATCTTAATCCTCATCCTGATCCGAATCCTATTTTCATAGCAGCTCTGTGAGCTCTGTGTAACTTTCAGCTCAGCGGGCTAAAATGTCGCTGATAATGGCCCTATCCACCCACACGCCCGCCCCGAATTCACGCCCCATGCCCGACCTCGCTCAGGCCGCTGAATCCCTCGGCGTTCCTCTCACGCCCGATCAGATCGACTTGTTCCGCCACTACACTGACCTTCTGCTGGCGGCCAACCAACGCATGAACCTGACCGCGCTGCGGGATGAGGACGCGCTCACCTTGCGCTATCACCTGGACGCGCTGGCCCTGCTGCCCGTCATCGCCCAGGCTGCGGGCCTGACCCCGGATGAACTGCGGAGGGGGGCGTGGCGGGCCGCGGACGTGGGCTCGGGCGGCGGCGCGCCCGCCATCCCCCTGGCCATTGCCTGGCCCGGCCTGCGCTACGCGCTCATCGAATCCATCGCCAAGAAGGCGCGCTTTCTCGAAGACGCCGCCCGGGCGCTGCACCTGCCCCTCACCGTGATCAACGCCCGGGCGGAGGAAGTCGGTCGGGACCCTGTGCACCGCGAGGCGTATGACCTGGTCACGGCCCGGGCCGTGGCCGCCCTGCCCGCGCTGGTCGAACTCACCCTGCCGCTGGCCCGCGTCGGTGGGCTGGCGGTCTATCCCAAAGGCCCGCGGGCGCAGGAGGAGGCGGACGCGGCCCGCCGCGCCATCGAGCTGCTGGGGGGCGAGCTGCTGGGCGTGGAGGAGATCGTCGTCCCGGACGTGGAGGAAGCCCGCTTCGCCGTGGTCGTGCGCAAGATCGCGCCCACGCCCGCCAGATACCCTCGCCGCCCCGGCCTGCCCGTCAAACGCCCGCTCACATAACAACCTGGACACTGGCGTTTTTTGATCTTGACACGAATGGACACGAATTTCACGAAAAAGAATAGAAAGGAAAAACTCATGACGCTTGCTGCGGGTGATCTTTGGCCTTCCTTCCACCCCAAATACGGACGATGACATAGGCGATGAGCGCGAAGAGGAAGAAGAGGAGCAGCATCCAGGCCAGGGCCTGCAGGGTCTCGATGACCGTGCGGTAGATCTCCAGAAGCCAGCGTTCGGGCGTGAGGGTGAGCGAAGGCATGGGGATGGGTCTGCCCTCGGGCGTGTAACTTTCCGGCTGCGGCAGATACCGCTCCAGATCGTAGATGCGCACGCCGCCCGACACGCCCACCACGTAGATGGCGAATTTCATGTACTTCGCCCAGGCGCCTGCGATCTCCGGCCCGACGATGCGCTCCAGAATGGTGGTGATGGGCTTGTCGAAGGCGCGGGCGACGAGATAACAAACCAGCAATGAAACCAGCAGGGTGACGATGAGCAAAGCAAAGAACATGGCAGAACCTCCTGTCGTGAAAAGAGCGGTGGCCGTCCAGGAAACCTGTAAATCGGGAAACCGGTAGACCGAGGGAAGCTCTCCTCCTGATGTCCCGATCCTCCTGCTGACGAGCGCCAGGTTGAGCCTTTGTCGACCGGGCGTCCGCCAGCATGATCTTAGCACATCCGTCCGGACATTTCCACTTCTTGCGCTTTACCGGGTGCGCCCCAATTTTTTTGGCAAGACCTCCGGGAGGTGGCGTCAAACGCTTCATTTTGCCCCAAACTCTGTCGCCATCTCTCGGAGGTCGCCTACGTCGCAAATTATCTAGAAAGCCCCCGCTTTACCGGCCCGAAACGCTCCAGTCGAAGCCCGCCTGCTGCCAGTTGGGCAAAGCCGCGGCCACGGGCAGCAGCCGCTCCGTGGTGAGATCGTCGAGATGCCAGGCATAGATGGCCCAATCGCCCTCCCGGTTGGAGAGCATGGCCACGGTGCGGCCATCGGGCGACCACGCGGGCAGGCCATCCTCCGCGGGATGCGTGGCCGTGGGAATGATGAAGCCCGTCTCCACATTCAGAATGAACACGTCCCAGCTTTCGCTGCGCCCGCTGGACATGAAGGCCACGAAGCGGCCATCGGGCGACCATGCGGGGAAATTGTCCGATGGATGGTCGGTCAGTTGGGTGCGTTGCAGGGTGACGGCATCCAGTAACCACAGGCCGCAGTTTTCGCCGCCCGGATCGCAGCCATGAAAGACGATGCGCCCATCCCGCGACCAGTCTCCGTTCTGGCCCGAACCCAGCTCCTCCACCCATCGCGTGGCTACATCCACCAGATAGAGCCGGGGCGTCTGGTCGGGGCTACGCTGGGCGGAGGCGAAGAGGAGCTGCCGCCCGTCCGGACTCCAGCGAGGGCGGCTGTCATCCCCGCCCTTGGTGACGCGTCGCATCTCGCCATCCGGCTGGCGAACATAGACGCCCGGCGCGTCAGCGTCATCACGGCGGTAGGCGACCGCGCCCGCCTGCCCCCAGGCGGGCTGCAACGCCCGCTCGATGAATGGCGGCTCGGGCAGCCGCGAACCCAGCGTCCAGGCGTGGATGGCGTAGTCGCCCGTGGCGACATCGTAGGTCGTGTAGAGGATGACCTGAGAGGTTGCGGGCGCAGGCAGGGGCGAGACCGCGAAACCGCCCTGGCAACGGGCCTCCAATTCCTGACGGCGGGCCTCGATGTCGGGCGTGTCGGCCAGATCCAAGGCCTGAGCCATGCGTTCCTCCGCCGCGCAGGGGGCCTGGTCGGCCAGGGATTCCGCCTCCTCGATGAGGGCGGTGACGGTGGCCTGGACGTCGGGCGAGGGTGTGGAGGCCGGCGTGGGCGAGGGGATGATGGCGGGCGTTGCGGTGGGCGAAGGCGCAGGCGTGGCGGGGGCGGGCGTGGTGGAGACTGGCGTGAGCGTGAGGGCCTGGAGGGTGAGACGGTGAATCCGGCCGAAGCCGGGCGCAATGGGCGTGGGCGTGGGCGCGATCAGGCCCCGATCGCGCAGCATTTGCCCGAACTGCCATCCCGCCTGGGCCGCGTCGCCCCGCTTCAGGCTCGTCACGCCGCGCTGATAATCCTCATACGCGGCGGGGCCCAGCCAACTCGCCCATCGCCTCTGCGTCCACTCCAGATTCCAACCCCAAACCAAGGCCGCGATGATTCCCAGAACGACAAGCAGGCCCAACAGCATCGCCCGCCGCCGCGTCCGCCGCCGTTGGGCCGCGGGCTGATAGTCGAGATGAACGATGCGCCCCACCGCCTTCTGCCAATCGATCTCCGCTCCGCAATGGGGGCAGCGATTCTGCGCGGGCGAGATGGGTTTTCCGCACTGACTGCAAACGTATCGGTGAGACACGAGGATTCAAAACCGCCGGAGGATGCGCTGGACGGATCCCACATAGCCGCCGCCGAACAGGCGCACATGCACCAGCAGAGGGTACAGGTTGTAGAGATCGCGGCGGACCTCCCAGAAGCCGGGACGAATGCCGTGCAGTTCGTCGTAACGGCGGAAGAACGCATCGCCGAAGGTGTGGAAGAGGGTGATGAAGGCCAGCTCCATCTCCGGATCGGCGTAATAGATGGCGGGGTCGAGGAAGCCGGTGATGCGCCCGTTTCGGGCCAGGACATTGCCGCTCCACACGTCGCCGTGGATCAGGGCGGGCCGGTCCGGCTCCTCCAGCCAATCCTCAAGCCGTCCGGCCAGTTTCTCCACCCTGCGCAGCGTTTCGGCAGGCAATCGGCCCGCCTCATAGGCCACGCGGGCCATATATCGCAGCCGGTGGTCGCGGAAGAAATCGAGCCAGCGCTCGGTCCAGGGGTTGGGCTGATGCAGGCCGCCGATGAGGGTGTCCACTTCCAGCCCATAGGCGGGAGCGGTGACGCCATGCAGATCGGCCAGGAGTTCGGCTGCGTGGACCTCGCTGTCCCTGTCGAAGCTGCTGCTTCCGGGCAGAAAAGTCATCACCAGCAGTGCGGGGTCGCTGTACACGACCCTGGGCGCGGGCAGACGGGTATGCTCGGCCAGATAGCGGAGCATCCAGCCCTCCCGCGCCAGCACGGGCGACGCGGCCCGATCCACCTTCACCACGAACGCTCGGCCATCCGCCAGATCCGCGCGGTGCACCTCGCCCACGCATCCCCCGCTGAGCGGGCCCAGATGCGCGATCCGGGCGTCGAGGATGGCTTCGAGGCGGGTTCGCAGGTCGGCGTTCGTCGGCATGGTCGAGTTCCTCCGGAAGGCGGCGGAGCACCGCCTCCCGGAGGTCGGAGATGATTACCAGCTATCGACGATCATGTGCACCACGTCCGCGCCGCGGTTGCTGACGTAGACCCGGTTTGTGGCGGGATTCACGGCCACGTCGCCTGGGTCGCCATCCATGGGCAGGGTCGCCAGTTCAACCATAGAAGCGCCGTCGAAGACGGTGAGGGAGTCGGCCGCGCTGTTGGAGACGAAGAAGTGGCCCGTGGTCGGGTTGGCGGCGATGCCGACGCCGCCCTGGGGCCCGGCCTCTCCCGCCACGCGATGCCCGCGCCGGCCAAAGTCATAGTTGGGCTTGACTTCGAAAATGATGACCACGTTGGGATTGGGCTCATCCTGCTGGAAGACGTCGGGCAGGGGCAGGTAGACAGGCAGTTCATCCAGCAGCGCCAGCGGGCCGTCGGGATCGATCAGCACATAAAGCTGGCTGAGCGAGGGATCGAAGGCCATGGCGAAGGTTTCGCCGCCGGGGAAGAGCTTCGTCACTTCTTCATCGGTGGCGCCGTTGATGACCCGGACGGCGTGATCGTCGCGCGTGCTGACATAGACCTGATTATCGGGCCGGTTGACGATGACATCGAAGGCTCCGGGCAGGTCGGGAATGGTCTTGACGATGGTCGAGGAAGCGCCATCGATGACGGCCAGGGCGCCGATCTCGTGCAGGGTGACGTAGACTTTGTTCGTGTCGGGGTTGACGGCGACCTGGGCGGGCATGCTTCCGGGATCGAAATTCACGGTGGCGACCACGGCGTTCGTATTGAGATCGATGACCGAGAGGCTGTCGCTGGCGGTGTTGGCCACATAGGCCCTCTTGGTCGCCGGATTCACGGCCACGCCATAGGGCGTCTGTCCCACCGGAATCTGTGTGATGATGGTGTTGTCAGCGCCGTTGATGACATAGAGGTTGTTGGCGGTGCGGCTGGCCACATACAGCCGATTGGCCTCAGGGTCCACGCCTATCGTCTTGGGATGCGGCACGGGGATGATGGGAGGGGGCGGCGTGGAGGTCGCCGTGGGCGTCGGCGTAGGAGTGGGGGTGAT
>JALXCB010000145.1 GCA_026991225.1 Anaerolineae bacterium
CCGTTTCGCTCTGCGTGAACCGGAGACCTGGCATACGCCTGATGCCGAATGCACCCTGGAAGGGGTCACGGCCCGAGGCAAATCCTACACCCTGGAAGTCCAGGTCTGGCGCAACATACTCATGCGGGGACGGCGGGAGGACGCCATGTATCGCCATCCCTTCACGTTGATTCGGGTGGTCATGCGAGACGCATCAGGCCGTCCCCTCCATAAGCGGCCTCTAGGGAGGGCATTCTTATGAAAAATCCGCGGAAATCCGTGGCATCCGGATTATCAGCGGCGAGTTCCAACTCCCAAGGCAATGATTCTGGGTTCTGACGAAGCCAAAGTGCATGACATCTTTTAGGGATATATGGGGTCACGCGGGTTGGCCCGTGATATACGCCTCCATCTGGTCCAGCATGAAGGCCTGATCATCGATGACCGCCTTGACCACGTCGCCGATGGAGATGACGCCCACTACCTTGCCGCCTTCCACCACGGGCAGGTGACGGATATGTTTTTTGGTCATGAAGGCCATGCACTGGTCGATGGTGTCGTCGGGGCTGACGGTTTTGACTTCGGTGGTCATGATTTCCCGGACGGGCGTGCCGCGCGAGGCCCGGCCCAACAGGATGACCTTGCGGGCGTAGTCGCGCTCGGAGAGGATGCCGCGCAGTTCGTCGCCCTCCATCACCAGCACGGCGCCGATGTCATGCTCCGCCATGACCTCCAGCGCTTTGAAAACCGTATCATCGGGCGAGACCGCCCACACCTGACCGCCTTTGACGTTGAGAATGTCCTTGACCCGTGTTTTCATCATGAAACGACTCCTCATTGAGTGGGTTGGGTATGGATTTGGGGGGGATGATGATTATTATGACCGAAAAAGCGCGGGGTTGCAAGCGGCTTTAGAACAGTGGGTGCGTCCCAAATTATTGGCGCGTTGCGCCTGGCGCCCCGGAGGTGAACCTCCGGGCTAGAAACGACGCCCCCTCAAGGGGGCTTTCAAGCTGGCACGCGTCAAAAGCCGGGTTTACCCGGCGTTGTTTTGTAGCCCGGCGCTTCAGCGCCGGATGGGGCCCGCATGACCGAATTCCTGATGACAACGCGATTTGCCAAAATTTTAGGACGCGCCTTAGAACAGTCCAACGGTGGGCCCGCACGCGCCGATATGGATGAAAATGGCGGGTTATGTAGCCCGGTAGACCAGTAAACCAGGGGAACCAGGGAAACCGGGCCGATTCGCTCCCCCACCCGGTCTACTGGTGTACCGGTCTACCGGTTTCCCGGTTTACCAAATCTATTTTCAAAGCGGGGATGGTTTGCCATGACTCGCAAATGGAAAACGAAACTGCGTCCCCTAAGAATGCCCATGCCGACTCAAAGAGGTTTGCGTAATTTTAGCGACTGAATTATCATAATTCCCATGCAGAATCCGTCCCCATTCCCCCATGCTTTCCCTCCCGCACCTCCTTCCATGTGAGCGTGCTCGTTCGTATGATGACCGGGTCTGGGAAAATAGCATCTCTTTCAAGAAGGAGTATCTCCATGCGACGACGATCCCCGAAACAGTGGGCCTTTTTCGCCATTGCCATCCTCATTGGCATGATCGTGTTGGCGGGTTGCGTCACGGTGCAGCCCGGTCCCAGCGGCACGCCCAAGGTCTCTCCTGAGGCGTCGGCGACAATGGCGCTCGCGCAGCCTACGCCCACGTCAACCCAAGCGCCGGTCACGCCATTGCCCCCCGAGCAGGCGAGAACCCTCTGGCAACGCATTCAGAAAGACGGCAAGATGGTGGTGGGCGTCTCCGCCAACTACCCTCCCTTCGCCTACTACGGCCCCGACGGTCAACTGGATGGCTATGACATCGCGCTGATGAAGGCCATTGGCGAACGTCTGGGCGTGGACGTCATTTTCCAGGACATGCCTTTCGATGAATTATTGGACAAGGTGCAGGCGGGCGAAGTGGATGCTGCCGTGGGCGGCATCGCCATCACGCCGGCCCGGGCCGAACGCGTGGCCTTCACCGACCCCTATCTCACGGGCGATACAGCCCTGTTGGCCAACGCCGACGCGGATGTCGGGGAGATCACGTCCGCTGAAGACCTGTCCCAATGGAAGATCGCCGCGGAAGCAGGCACGATTTTCGGAGACTGGTTATTGTCGCAAGTGGATGCTGGCGTCATTCCGGTCGAGAATGTCAGCCTCTATCCGAATATGGACCAGGCCCTCACCGCTCTGACTTCGGGCAAGGTGGACCTGGTCATGGTGGACGCTTATACCGCGGACGACCTGGCGCGCCAGGTGCGGGGCAAGCTGCAACTGCTGAACAAGCGAGGCAAGGTGACGCTCACCTATCTGCCTCTGGTGGACAAGCCCCTGCAGAAGACGCCCTGGGTGCTGTCCGCGTACGCGGACCAGGAAGGCAAGCTGGTTCCGGCGCTCACGGGCGTGCAAGTCACGGCCCTCATCGATGACGCCGTGATCAAAGGCAGCGCTGGCTGCAACACCTACTCCGCCGACTACCTGATCAAAGAAAATGGCATCCGCATCACCCCGCCTGTCATCACCCGCAAGACCTGCGCCGAGCCCGAAGGCGTCATGGATCAGGAAAATCAGTTCCTCACCGACCTTCGGAACTCCGAGGCCTATCAGATCGAGGGCGACGCCCTGGTCTTCATGGACGACAAGGGGCACGTGACGCTGATCTTCAAGGCCCAACCGGTGGTGGACCTGGCGAATATCACCTGGAAATTGGTCGCTTACGGGCCCGTCATCGAGCCCTACGTCGCGCCCGACCCGGTGGAAGTCACCCTGACGGTGGACAAGGACGGCAACGTGTCCGGCTCCTCCGGCTGCAACAACTATACCGGGAAGGTTACCGTGGACGGCGACGCAGTCCGCTTCGAGCTGGGCGCATCCACCATGATGGCCTGCGATCCGGTGGCCAACAGCATGGAATCCACCTATCTCACGGCGCTGGCGGGCGTCAGTCGCGGCGAGATCCAGCAGGACTGGCTCATTCTCTATTACAACGGCGGTCTCGACGCCCTCAAGTTCCGGGCCGTGCGCAATAACCCCCTGCAATTTACCGATTGGGAACTGCTTTCCTTTGGCAAACCCGAACTGGAGCGTTTCCCCCTTGAAACAACCCAGCTTACCGCCCACTTCGGCAAAGACACGCTGTCGGGATCGGCTGGATGCAACACCTTCTCCACAAGCTACTCGGTGCAAGGCGATAAGCTGAAGATCGGCAAGATCGCACTCACCCGTATGCTCTGCCCCGACGAAGCGGTCAACAAGCAGGAAGGCAGGTATGTCAAGGGTCTGCGCAACACCGTAAGGTATAAATTCATCGGGGTGGAAGTAGTCGCCACGGGACTGTACAAGCAGGAATATGGCATTGCCGCACCTCAGGGCGCGGATGAATTGCTGAATCAATTGAACGGCGCGCTGACGCAGATGGCCCAGGAAGGGGCAATCGCCGAACTGGAGCAACGCTATCTGCCCCTGAAGCCCGGGGTGGTTGAGCCCACGCCCGAGCCTTCGTGCACCGACAAGATGCAATGGATCGCGGATTTGACCTACGACGACAAAGGCATGAAAGCCCCGCCCGTGGTCGATCCGGGCACGCCATTCAGCAAAAAGTGGCGAGTGAAGAACACGGGCACCTGCACCTGGACCACGGACTATTACCTCGACTTCGTGCGAGGCAACAAACCTGGCGCGGACATGGGCGGCGAACGCACCTATCTCGACCGCGAGGTGCGGCCCGGCGAGACCTATGATCTGGCCCTTGACCTCATCGCGCCAGTGGAATCGGGCGTGTATCAGGGCTTCTGGCAGTTGTTCAACGCCCAGGGCAAATCCTTCGCCGAGCTATGGGTGGGCATCGAAGTGCCCAAGTCCGACACGCCCGTCCCCACGCCCGCCCCGACGCCTACGGCC
>JALXCB010000146.1 GCA_026991225.1 Anaerolineae bacterium
TACGGCGACTGCGCCGATCCTCAGATCGTCATCAATCAGATTCAGAAGGTGGACGGCAAGCTGGAGTACGTGCCCGTTTGGGATATGAAGAAAGGCTGGCTGACGGGCGAGAAGGCGGGCGAGGGCGCCATGGAAGGCGGCGAGATGGAAGTCCCCGTCGTCGAATCCCCGCCCGATGATCCGCTGGGCGTGGTCAAGATTGGCCCCGATGACCCCATCCGCATCGGCTACGCCCTG
Source organism: Anaerolineae bacterium (assembly GCA_026991225.1). Taxonomy (GTDB): domain Bacteria; phylum Chloroflexota; class Anaerolineae; order J102; family J102; genus M2005. The sequence continues at coordinate 238 of JALXCB010000146.1, forward strand.
GTGGTGAGTGGCCCCAACGAATCGTTGGGCGTGGACTCCCGCCGCGGCATCGAGATCGCCATCGACGATCGTGGCGGCGAACTGCTGGGCCATCCCATCGAGCTCATCGGCGAGGACTCCCAGTGCTCGGCCGAGGGCGGCCAGACCGCGGCCACCAAGCTGGCGTCGGACAGCACGCTGCTTGGGGTCATCGGCACCAACTGCTCCAGTGCGGGCGAGCCCGCCGCGGCCATTCTCAGCGATGCGGGGATGGTGCTGATCTCCCCGTCCAACACGGCCCCCAGCCTGACGGCTCCGGAGACGCATCAGCCTGGCTACCTGCGCACGGCGCACAACGACAAGGTGCAGGGCAAGGCCATGGCCACCTTCGCCTTCCAGGAGCTGGACAAGAAGAGCGCGGCCACCATTCATGACGGCAGCCCCTACGCCGAGCAGCTTCAGCAGGTGTTCGCCGACGTATTCTCGGAGATGGGCGGTAGCATCGTGGCCCAGGAGGCGGTGAACGTGGGCGACACGGACATGCGCCCGGTGCTGACCAGCATCGCCACTAACAAGCCCGAATTCCTGTACTATCCCATCTTCATCGCCGAGGGTGCGTTCATCACTCGCCAGGCGAAGGAGGTGAACGGCCTGGAGAATACGACGCTGGCCGGCTCCGACGGCATGATCTCCCCCGACTTCCTGGAAGCGGCGGGGGATGCGGCCGAGGGCATGTACATTTCGGGCCCCAACCTGAACTTCGAGAACGAGCTGGGCAAGCACTTCCTGGAGGTGCATCAGCAGAAGTATGGCGAGCCGCCCATCAGCGCCTTCCACGCCCATGCGTATGACGCCACCAACATGCTGCTGAACGCCATCGAGAAGGTAGCCAAGAAGGGTGCGGACGGCACGCTGGTCGTCGGTCGTCAGGCCCTGCGCGACGCCCTGTTCGCCACCAAGGGGATGAAGGGCATCACCGGCACCATCACCTGCGACGAGTACGGCGACTGCGCCGATCCTCAGATCGTCATCAATCAGATTCAGAAGGTGGACGGCAAGCTGGAGTACGTGCCCGTCTGGTCTGAAGCTCAGGGATGGCTGAACAAGTAATGCCGAAAGTTCGACGTCCGGGGTGCATAGCCGCACTCCGGACGTCCGGCCCTCTTTGAGGGACTCCGATGTCGAAAAAAGGGATGGGTCGCGGGGTTTCGGCCCATCCCCTTCGCTTGTCATGGAGGACGCGCTATGTTGCATAAATTTATGCGGAAGCATGACACCACGGATATCGTCATGTGGCTGATTGGGCTTGGGATTTTTGCAGCAGTGATTTATGGGTCTTATGTGACGCTTTTCGTGACGCAAAAGTATGAACCCAGCGTGTGGCTGGATTTCACCATCTTCGGGTTGGCGCAGGGGAGCGTTTATGCACTTATTGCTTTGGGGTACACCCTGGTTTACGGCATCTTGTTTATGATTAATTTCGCGCATGGCGAGGTGTTCACCGGGGGCGTTTTCACCGCCTATTTCCTGGCCATCGCCATGGCGGATTCCGGATTTATCGAACGCCACTGGATTCTGGCTTTGTTGATTCTGATGGCCGTGGCCATGACAGTTTCCGTGCTCGTAGCCGTTATTCTGGAGCGGATCGCCTATCGGCCTTTGCGGGGAGCGCCCCGCCTGGTGCCGCTGATCACCGCCATTGGCGCCTCTTTCTTCCTGCAATACACCTACCGCGGCATCTATGGCTCGGGCGTCAAGACTTATCCCGACTTTCCGGCTTTGGATGGCAAGCTGAATTTGTTTGGGCGAGAATGGCCCATCCTCACCACGCAGGCGCTGGTCATTGTGGTCTCCGCCATCATGATGGTTTTCCTGTACTGGTATGTGCAAAAAACCAAGGCGGGCAAAGCCATGCGGGCGGTGGCCGAAGATAAGGAGGCCGCGGCGCTCATGGGCATCGACGTGGACCGGGTGATCGTGAACACGTTTGCTCTGGGCGGCGCCATGGCGGGCGTGGCGGGCATCCTTTACGCCCTGTTGTTCAAGCAGGTGAACGCCTTCATGGGCTTCATTCCCGGCATCAAGGCTTTCACCGCGGCGGTGCTGGGAGGCATTGGCAATGTGCCTGGGGCCATGCTGGGCGGTCTTTTCCTGGGTATCGTCGAATCGCTGGGGCCCAGTTTGATTTTGGACGGGTTGGGCATTCCCGCCCCCTACCAGCTTAAAGACGCCATCGCCTTCACCCTGCTGGTGCTGGTGCTCATCTTCCGCCCCACCGGCATCCTGGGCGAGCGGCTCTCAGAGAAGAAGGCATAAGGAGGCTATGGCATGGATAAGGAATTGAAATTCACCTGGAAAGACATGCTGAAATATGGCGTCATTGCGGGCGTGGTCGCTATCTATGTCATTCTGGTAGGCATGGTGGAGGCGTTCAATGAACGTTACATCATTGCCGAGACCATCAATCTGGGGCAGATCGCCCTGTTCTCGCCCGTTTTCCTGCTGGCGTATTTCGCAGCCAACAACGCTCGCAAGATCAAATCCTCCTTGTTTGCCATTATCACCAGCATCGTGGTGGGGTTGATCGGCGGCGCGTTCGTGGCCGGCCTGTTGGTGCTGGGAACCCATATGAATCTCCGGGCCGTCTTCCTGAATGTCTCGCCCGAATTGCTGGATATTCTTCATCTCGGGCAGGAAGGCATGGCCGGGGCCATAGCCGCGAATCTCATCATCAGCGCGACCGTGGGCCTGTTGGGCGGGCTTTTTGCTCTGATGCCTCATAAATGGAGCAACGCCCTGCTGGTGGGCCTGAGTCTGGTTCTGTTGATGGGCATCTTGCAGGAGCTAATGACCATCACCTTTGGCAACAAGGATTGGTACAAACCCATCGGTGAATTTATCTACGCCAAGAAAGGGCTTTCCTGGGGCGGCACGGCGCTTTTCCTGGTTTTGGGCATCGTCCTGAACCTATGGCGTAGCTCCGATAAACTTCGTCCCGGTAAAAAAGTGGCGAAATTGCCTCGCCAACAGCAGATGGCGGTGCAGATCGTGGCCATGCTGCTGGGATTGGCCATTCTGCTGGCCCTGCCCAAATTCCTGGGTTCCTATCCCAGCGAGATTTTGACCACCGTCGGCATCTACATCATCATGGGCCTGGGGCTGAATATTGTGGTCGGTTTTGCCGGCCTGCTCGACCTGGGTTACGTGGCCTTCTTCGCCATCGGCGCTTACACCGTGGGCATTCTCACCACTACGGGCAAGCTGGCCACGGTGGAATGGAATTTCTGGATGGCGTTGCCTGTGGCTATCTTCCTGGCCATGATGGCGGGCGTGCTTTTGGGCATCCCGGTGCTGAAAATGCGCGGCGACTATCTGGCCATCGTCACTCTGGGCTTTGGCGAGATCATTCGCGTCGTCGTGCTTTCGGATTGGTTGAAGCCTTACATCGGCGGCGCCCAGGGCATCTTGCAGATTCCCAAGCCCAAGATCGGGAATTTCGTGTTCAAGGGGCCACAACAGATCTACTTCCTCGTGCTGGCGGGCATCATCATCGTCGGCTATATCGCGTGGCGGCTGCGCGACGCCCGCGTGGGGCGGGCGTGGAAAGCCATGCGCGAGGATGAGGACGTGGCCGAGGCCATGGGCATCCACCTGGTGAGCACGAAGCTGCTGGCTTTCGCCACGGGCGCGGCCTTCGCAGGGCTGGCCGGCGCCATCTTCGCCGCCAAACTGGGCTCCATCTTCCCCCACAGCTTTAATCTCATCGTCTCCATCAACGTGCTCTCGTTGATCATCGTGGGCGGCATCGGCAGCCTGCCCGGCGTGATCGTCGGCGCTTTGATTCTGGTGGGATTGCCGGAGTTGCTGCGCGAGTTCGCCGACTTCCGCATGTTGTTCTATGGCGCTTTGCTGGTGGCGATGATGTTGGTGAAACCGGAAGGCTTCGTGCCCGAAAAGACCCACGCCCGGGAGTTGAGCGAAAAGGAGCCATTCTCATCTGAAATCGAGCCGGAAGCGCCCGCACGGGAGACTATCTAAGGAGGCATCATGACGACAGCGAGCCAATCGGAATTCATCCTGGAAACCATCCACGTCACCAAACAATTCGGCGGCCTGACCGCGGTCAAGGACCTGAGCATCCAGGTGCCGCGGAAATCGATTTACAGCGTCATCGGCCCCAACGGCGCGGGCAAGACCACCTTCTTCAACTGCATCACCGGCTTCTACAAAGTGACCGAGGGCGATATCCTCCTGGACGGCGAGTCCATCGTGGGGCTGCGGCCCGACATCATCGTTAAGAAAGGCATTTCCCGCACCTACCAGAATATCCGCCTGTTCCAGAACCTGACCGCGTTGGAAAATGTCATGGTTGGGCATCATCCCCGCATGAAGGCGGGCTGGTTCGGCGCGGTGTTCAACACGCCCGGCACTCGCCGCGAGGAAGCGGAAGCCCGCAAGCTGGCCATGGAGTTGCTGGAGTTCGTGGGGCTGAAAGGGTACGAGTATGAACTGGCCACGAATCTTCCCTACGGCCAGCAGCGCAGGCTCGAAATCGCCCGCGCCCTGGCCAGCGAGCCCAAATTGCTCCTGCTGGACGAGCCCACCGCGGGCATGAATCCCAGCGAGACCGAGGAGATGACCAATTTCATCGACAACCTGCGCAAGGATTTGGGCATTACCGTCCTCCTCATCGAGCATGACATGCGGGTGGTGATGACCATCTCCGATATCATCACCGTGCTGGATTACGGCCAGAAGATCGCCGAAGGCAAGCCCGAAGAGGTCCGCGCCAATCCCAGGGTCATCGAAGCCTATCTTGGTCGCGGCGCCGTCACCGAGCAAGAAACGCAGGCAGCGTAAGGGGGTAACAGGATGACACTGCTTACACTGGACAATGTTCATACTTACTACGGCAATATCCACGCCCTCAAAGGCATTTCCATCACCGTGGACGAGGGCGAGATCGTCACCCTCATCGGAGCCAATGGCGCGGGGAAGTCCACCACGCTGAAGACCATCAGCGGCCTGCTCTATCCGCGGCAGGGCAAGGTCTATCTGGAAGACAAGGACCTGACCAAATTCAAGGCTCATGAGATCGTGGCGATGGGCGTGGTGCATGTGCCCGAAGGCCGCCGCGTGTTCTCCCGCCTGACGGTGATGGAAAATCTGGAGATGGGCGCGTTCACCCGCAAGGACAAGGATGGCATCCAGAGGGACCTGGAGCGGGTGTTCGAGCTCTTTCCCCGCCTGGAAGAGCGCCGCAATCAGGTGGCGGGCACCCTTTCCGGCGGCGAGCAGCAGATGCTGGCCATGGGCCGGGCGCTGATGAGCAATCCCCGCATCCTGCTGCTGGATGAACCCTCCATGGGGCTGGCGCCCGTGCTCGTCGATTTGATTTTCGACACCATCCGCGAGCTCAACCAGCAGGGCATGACCATCCTGCTGGTGGAGCAGAACGCACTTCTGGCCCTGGACGTGGCCAATCGCGGCTACGTACTGGAGACCGGGCGCATCGTGCTGGAAGGCGACGCCAAAAAACTGAAGGAAGACCCCCAGGTCAAGGAGGCTTACCTGGGCGGCGCTTGATGGGATCAGGATTCGGATTCAATCCATCCTCATCCTAACAAGGAACACAGAGTTGCACAGAGAAATCACAGAGTTACACAGAGGAAAAACGATCAATAAATCTCTGTGAGCTCTGTGTAACTTTTAGCTCCCTGGGCTAAGATGTGACTGAGAAGGCGCTAATCCTTAGCTCCAATTTCCACCCCTACGCGGCGCGTGCTACAATGAACGTCTTGTAGCATCCGCCGCGTTTTTGTTTGCGTAGAACGCCGGCGTTCAAAACCAAAACATGCCAATCGAGCGATGGCTCGCCGATATGGATGAAAACGCCTCGCGGCCAGAGCGGCGCGGGAAGCCAAGCACGTAATGCGTAATGCGTGATGCGTAATGACCTCACGGATTACGCATTACGCATCACGCTCGTGGCAGACTCGCCCAACGGGGGCTTTGAGGCGCTCTTTCAGACGAACGCAACGCTATTTCCGGAACAGAGGTTTTCATATCATGACTCCAGAACAAGCCTATCAACAACTCCTGCAACGCGCAAAAGAAATCGCCTATCTCGGCACGGCCCAGGGCGTGCTGGGCTGGGACCAGGAAGTGAACATGCCCCGCAACGGCGCGCAGTGGCGGGCGGAGATGCAATCCTATCTCTCCGGGCAGCTTCATCGCAAGGCCACAGACCCCGAGATCAACGATCTCCTGGCCGCGGTGGAAGAAAGCGATCTCGTCGCAAATCCCCTGAGCGATGAGGCCGTCAATGTGCGCGAGTGGCGCCGGGAATACGATCGGGCCACGAAACTGCCCACCGAATTCGTGGAACGCTTCACCCGCGTGGTCGTCCTCTCGCAACAGGTGTGGGCCGAAGCCCGGGCCAAGGCCGATTTCAGCATCTTCGCCCCCAACCTGGGCGAGATCATCGAGCTCACCAAACAGAAGGCCGAGTACCTGGGCTACGAGGACAAGCCCTACGACGCGCTCCTCGACGGCTTCGAGCCGGGCGAAAAGACCGAAAACGTAAAACGGGTCTTCACCGCCCTGCGTGAGGAGCTCGCGCCCTTCCTCCAGGAGATCATGGCCTCCTCCACCCAGCCAGACCCCTCCATCGTCGAGGATCGGGATTATCCGGTGGAGCGCCAGCGCATCTTGGGCGAGGTGGCGTCCGCGGGATTCGGCCTCAACTACGAATCCTCCCGCCTGGATGTGAGCACCCACCCCTTCAGCACGAATCTCGGGCCCGGCGACCAGCGCATCACCACCCGTTTCAATCCTCGCAATTTCAACGACTCCTTCTTCAGCATTCTGCATGAGACGGGCCACGCTCTCTATGAGCAGAACCTGCCCGCCGAACATTTCGGCACGCCTCGCGGGGAAGCGGCCTCCCTGGGCATCCACGAATCCCAGTCCCGCACGTGGGAGAATCTGGTGGGGCGCAGTCGGGCGTTCTGGGCATACTTCTTCCCCATCACCCGTCAGTTCTTCCCCAAAACCCTGGCCGACGTCAGCATGGAGGACTTCTATTTCGCGGTGAACGCGGTCAAGCCCGGCTTCATCCGCGTCGACGCGGACGAGGTGACCTATAACCTGCACATCATGCTGCGCTTTGAGATCGAACAGGCCATCATCAACGAAGGTCTGCCCGTGGAAGAGATCCCGGCCATGTGGAATACGCTGTTCAAGGAATATCTGGGCCTGGATGTGCCCGATGACAGCAAGGGCGTGCTTCAGGATGTGCACTGGTCCCACGGCATGATCGGCTACTTCCCCACCTATGCGCTGGGCAACCTCTACGGCGCGCAATTCTTCGCCCAGGCCAAAGCCGACATCCCTGGCCTGGAGGAGGCATTCGCCCGCGGCGAGTTCCTGCCCCTGCTCGACTGGCTGCGCCAGCACATTCATCAGCACGGAATGCGTTACCGCGCTTACGATCTGGTCGAAGTCGTCACCGGCGAACCCCTGAGCCACGAGCCGCTGATGGCCCACCTGCGGGCCAAATACGGCGAGCTGTATCGGTTGTAGTCAGTCCGATGGCCACCCTCCATCGTCCAGGGTCTCAAGCGCCCATGGTCGTCCTCAGCTTCGGGCGATCCGGCTCCACCTGGGTGTCGGATATCATCTCCAAAAACCTGGGCGGACTGCTGCTCTTCGAGCCCCTGCACCCGGAGACCTGCCCCTTCCCTGAGGAGGCGTGTTACAGCGACGGTTATGCATTGAGTGACCGCCTGGCTCGCTTCCTCCGCGCCATCCTGCATGGCGAAGACCGCAACCGATGGTTGCTTCGCAACCATCTCTTCAGCCCGCTGGAATCGGTCAGCCAGACCTATGTGGACATGGTGTGGGAGGAGAGCCGGGTGCTGGGGTTCAAGGAGATCCGGGCCAATTTCATGATCGATTGGCTCATCGACCATCTGAACGCCCGCATCGTCTATCTCGTGCGCCATCCCGCCGCGGTCATCGCCTCGCTGCGCCGCCGGGTGAACTTCTGGAACGAGTTCGGCTTCGAGACCCACTGGCGGCTCTTCCTCGCCCATGTGGCGGACAACCCGCGCCATGCCGAGACGCTGGCCCCTTATCGCCCGCTGATCGAAAACGCCCGCACCCAAATCCAGCGGGAAACGGTCATGTGGGCCGTCAGCCACAAGCTGGCGACGGAGGCGTTGGCCCGCCGCGGTCTCCCGACCTTCTACTACGAGGATTTCTATGAGTTCCCCTTCCCCACCACGCGGCGACTTATCCAGTATGTGGGCGGCGATCCCGACGCCATCCACCCGGCCCACATCTTCGTCCCCTCCATGACCACCATCCGCACCGTCCACGGCCTCACCTCCTCCGAATCGGACTTCGCGGCCAAGGGCTGGGCCATCTTCTGGGAGGATATCCTCGCAGAGGAAGAGTTGGATGAGATCATGGCTATCGTCCGGGCCTTTGAGCTGGATGATTACCGTGAGTTGTTTCGAGAGAGAGACGCCCGTCGGATTCCATGAAAACACGCGACACAAGCAATGGCTCGCCGATACGGATGAAAATGAGAACGCTGATAACGCGGACGCGACGCTGATTTTCGCAGATGATTTCCACAGATTTTTATCTGTGTTCATCCATTTCAATCTGCGTCATCTGCGTTCCCTAAATCTATTTTCAACGCAGGAGGTTACCTTTGAATATCCTGTACGTGATCCTCGCCATCATCCTCGGCTATCTCATTGGCAGCATCCCCAACGGCTATATCATCGCCAAACTGAAAGGGGTGGATATCACCCGCGTGGAAAGCGGACGCACGGGCGGGACAAATGTGTCGCGGGCGCTGGGATGGAAGTATGGGTTGCTGGTGGGCGCGCTGGATATCCTCAAGGGCGTGGTGGCGGTTGTGCTGGTCCGGGCCATCTTCGGCAGCTCGCCCGACATTGATGCGGCCCTGGCGGGCGGCTTCGCGGTCATCGGGCATAACTGGTCGGTGTTCCTGGGCTTTCGCGGGGGCGCGGGCGGCGCCACGGCCGCAGGCGCGCTGCTGGGGCTCAATCCCCTGGCCGGGGCCATCATGGTTCCCCTGTTCATCCTCATCCTGGTGGTGGTGCGCTACGCGTCGGTGGCGACCATGTCCATCGGCCTGGGCAGTTTCGTGATCCTGGCGCTTTTCTATGCTCTGAACATTGGCGAGACGCCGCCCGAGCAGATGGTCTTCGGGGTGATTGCCTCGGCCGCGATCCTGTGGGCGCTGCGGCCCAATATCAAGCGCCTGCGGGAGGGCACGGAGCGGAGGATTACGTTTCGGAAGAAGCGAGACGCGGGGGGATGATAGCGATGATGGCATTGTCGCGAAAAGCCGACTGCGTGAAACGTGAAGGCGTGATGCGTGATGGGCTCACGTTTCACGCATCACGTATCATGAGGATGATCTTTTCGCTTGGTTTTGGCCCAGCGAGATGGATGCCATTTCCGAGGCGGCCATGCAACGGGTTCTGATCGTCGGCGGGGGGGCGATTGGCGGGTTTCTGGCCGCGCGGCTGGCCCGATCGGGCGTGTGGGCGGCGCTGGCGGGGCGGCCGAGGACCGCGGACGTGGCGCGGGCGCAGGGGGGCGTGCGGCTGGTGGAGACGGATGGCCGGGATGAGGTGGTTCCGCTGCCTGTGTATCCCTCCATCGGCGAGGCGCTGGCGCGGGCCCAACCCTTCGACCTGATCATCCTGGCGGTGAAGGCGTATCACACCGACGCGGCGGCGCGGGAGATGCGCGAGGCGGGCGGGGATGGCGTCTCTGTGCTGTCGATGCAGAACGGCGTGGGGAATGAGGAGACGCTGGCTGGCATCCTGACCGCGTCCCCCATCCTGGCCGGCGCGATCACCACGCCCGTGGAATCGCCAGGCCCGGCCTGGGTCAAGGTGGCCCGACCATCTTACCATGTGGGCCTGGCGCCGGGCCCTCGTGCTGAAGAAGCGGCCCACGCGCTGTCCCTCTTCGCCCGCGCGGGGTTTAAGGTGACGGGCTATCACGACTACCGGGCGCTGAAGTGGTCCAAACTGCTGATGAATATCCTGGCCAATGCGCAATCGGCCATCCTGGGCTACACGCCCGCGCAAATTTTCGCCGACCCGCGGCTGGGGAATCTGGAATTGTGGGCGTGGCGGGAGGCGCTGGTCGTGATGCGGGCGCTGGGCGTGCGTCCGGCGCCGGTGGGAGGGTATCCCCTGCCTCTGGCCGGGAAAGCGGTGCAAGCTCTGCCCCTGGGCCTGATGCGGCCCATCTTCGCCCGGTTCATCGTGGGCGGGCGGGGCGAGAAGATGCCTTCGCTCTACTACGACCTGCATCCTCAACCCCGCGCGCCTTCGGAGATCGACTGGCTGAACGGCGCGGTGGCCCGAGAAGGGGCGCGGCTGGGCGTTCCCACGCCTGTCAATGCGGCGTTCACCCGCATCATGCGGGCGCTGCTACGAGGGGAGGAGGCGGTGGCGGATTGGCAGGATAGGCCGGAGAAGCTGCTGGCGGCCGTCAACGAAACGCGTTTCGAGGAGGAAAGGCCATGAGTGCAAACACCATCCAGATCAATGACCGCGACCTGCGACTTCGCCGCAAGGCCGCCACCATCTCCATCGCCGTGGGCGTCATCCTGCTGATCATCAAGTTCGCGGCTTACTGGCTCACCGGTTCGGCCGCGGTGCTCTCCGACGCGCTGGAGAGCATCATCAATGTGGTTGCCAGCGGGTTCGCCTTCCTCAGCATCCTCATCAGCGCCCGCCCGCCCGATGAAACCCATCCTTACGGCCACGGCAAGATCGAATTCTTCTCCGCGGGCTTCGAGGGCGCGCTCATCGTCATCGCGGCCATCGCCATCATCTGGGCGGCCGTCCCTGCGTTCTTCCATCCCAAGGAGCTGCCGGGCCTGGATATCGCCCTGGTTCTGCTGGTCATCGGCGGGGTCGTGAACTGGCTGTTGGGGAGCTACCTCATCCGGTCGGGCAGGAAGGCCAATTCCGCCACGCTGGTCGCGGATGGCAAGCATGTGCAAACGGACGCGTTCACCAGTGCAGGCGTGATCATCGGTTTGGCCCTGGTTTGGGGCACCGGCTGGACCTGGCTCGACCCCCTGGTGGCGGTGCTGGTGGCGCTGAATATCCTGCGGTCGGGCTATCATTTGCTGGATGAAGCCGTGGGCGGGCTCATGGACAAGGCGGAGCCCGCGTTCCTGACGCAGGTGGCTGAAACCCTCCAGCGTCTGCGCCATCCCGAATGGATCGCACCCCACCACCTGCGATCATGGCGCAGCGGCGCGGTGCGGTTCATCGATTTTCACCTGGTCGTCCCCTGCTATTGGAAAATCTATCAGGCCCACGCCATCCAGAAGGAGATCGAAGCGGCCTTGCTGGAGGCGCTGGACACGCCGGGCCAGGTGGTCATCCATTTCGACCCCTGCTCGCCCGATTATTGCCCCATTTGCGCGGTGAAAGACTGCCCCATCCGCAGCGCGCCCTTCAGCCAGCGCGTGATGTGGACGGGCGACGTTCTGACTGCCGGGCCGCCCTACCCTTCCCGGACGATGGAGGAGCTGGCGGCCTGGCAGGGAGACGCCGCGGGGTGCGCGGGCGAAGCGGCTATGGATAGCGGCGGATGACGGCGATGACCTTGCCGTGCACCCGCACTTGCGCCGGAGCGACGATGATGGGCTGGTAGGCGGGGTCGGGGTTGGCCGGGCGCAGTTCGATACGGTCGCCGAGATGATAGAAGTATTTGAGGGTGGCCCCGGCCTCTTCGGGCGGCTCCAATATCTCCACCACGGCCATCTCCCGGGTTTCCACCAGGTGTTGGCTGCGCACCAGGATGATGTCCCCGTCGTCGACCAGCGCATCGATCATGGACTGGCCCCGGACGCGCAGGGCGAAGACCTCGCCGCTGGGGGGCAGCATGTCGAAGGGCACGGCCACGTATTCCATGACCGCGGCCGGGTCTTCGGGCACGGGGATGGGGCTGCCTGCGGCGATCTCGCCATAGAAAGGCACATTTTGCGTGCGCTTGGTGAAGGAGGAATCCACCAGGCGCAGCCCCCGGGACACCTCGCGGTTGCGCACGATGTACCCCTTCTGCTCCAATTGATTGAGGTTGTAGTTCACCACCGAGGTGGAGGAGATGCCCACGGCCGTTCCGATCTCGCGGATGGTGGGGGGGTAGTCGTGCTCATCGATGAATTTGCGGATGAATTCGAGGATCGCCTTTTGGCGGGGACGAAGTTCTTTGGACGCGCGTCGGGGCATGATGCTAACTCCTGAGAGGACAGAACATTTTTTCTGGTCTCAGTATAACCCAAACGCATGTTCGCTGTCAAGTCCCTTTTACGTTTTATCTCACGCAAAGACGCAAAAGCCGCCAAGGATTTGTTGACTTTTTCCTCCTTGGCGGCTTGGCGACTTCGCGTGAGTTTGATTTTCAAGGCAACAAAGCGCGTGTTTGCTGCGCGATCTCCAGCTCCTCGTTGGTGGGGATGACGAGGATGCTGACAGGGCTGTCTTCGGCGTGGATGGGCGTGACGCCCTCGGCCCGAGCGTCGTTCTTCGCCTCATCCAGCACGATGCCCAGGCGCTCCAGGCCCGCGCAGCTCATCTTCCGCACCAGGGGGCTGTTCTCGCCCACCCCCGCGGTGAACACCAGCGCGTCCACCCGGCCCAGGGCGGCCATGTACGCGCCGATGTACTTGCGGATGCGGTATGCGTACATTTCCAGGGCCAGACGGGCGTTGTCATCCCCAGCCTCCAGCTGGTCGATGACGTCCCGCACATCGCTGGCTCCGGCTACGCCCAACAACCCCGACTGCTTGTTCAGCATCCGGTCGATTTCCTCCAGCGAGAGGCCCAGCCGGTTGGCCAGGTAGAAGATGACCGCGGGGTCCAGGTCGCCGCAGCGGGTGCCCATCATCAGGCCGGGCAGGGGCGTAAAGCCCATGGTCGTGTCCACCGAGCGCCCGTTCTGCACCGCGGCCATGCTGGCCCCGTTGCCCAGATGCGCCGTGATGAGATTGACCTCCGCCAGGGGCTTGCCCAGCCACTCGGCCGCGCGTTTGCTCACGTAAAGGTGCGACGTGCCGTGGAAGCCGTAGACCCGCACGCCGTGCTTTTCATAAAATCGGTTGGGGATGGCGTAGCGGTAGGCGTGGGGAGGCAGGGTCTGATGGAAGGCGGTGTCGAAGACCGCGACCTGCACCGCGTCGGGGAAGATCTGCCGGGCCACAAGGATACCCTCCAGATTGGCGGGGTTGTGCAGGGGCGCGTAGGGGATGAGGCGGCGGATGGTTTCGATCACGTCGTCGTCGATGATGACCGTGTCGCTGAAGCGCTCGCCGCCATGCACCACCCGATGCCCGATGGCTGCGATCTCGCCGGGATGCTCGATGACTGCGATGTCGGATTCGGTCAGCAGCCCGGCCACCCTCTTTAGCCCGACCTCATGATCGGGAACGGGCGTCGCCCGCACGATGGTGCGTTCGCCCTCCCCGTCGTAGATAGTGTGCCGCACGCGGCTGCCCTCCAGCCCGATGCGCTCCACCAGGCCCGCACACACCATCCGATGCGTCTCGGTGTCGAAAAGTTTATACTTGATGGATGAACTTCCGGAGTTGATGACGAGGATTTTCATATTACTTGCTGGCGACATTCGCGGCCACAAGGATGGGGTCCCAGACGGGCGCGAAGGGAGGCGCGTAACTCAGGTCGAGATTTTTCAGGTCGTAGACGGTCCAGCCGTCGTAGAGGGCGGCAGCGATGACGTCGATGCGCTTGGCCACGCCTTCCTCGCCCACCATCTGCGCGCCCAGCAGCTTCTTCGTCCCTTTCTCGAAGACCAGCTTGACGTGGATGGGGGGATGGGTGGGCATGTAGTGCGCCCGGGCCGGGGCCTTGATGGTGACGCTGGCCGCGTCGAAGCCTGCATCCTTCGCCTCGCGCTCGCTCAGACCCGTGCGGGCCACCTCCAGGTCGAAGACCTTGACCACCGCGGTGCCCACGATGCCGGCGAAGGCTTCGTCGCCGCCCGCGATATTCGTGCCCGCAATGCGGCCCTGCTTGTTGGCCGTGGTGCCCAGGGGAATGTAGGCGGGCTTGTTCAGCACCCGATGCCAGGCTTCGGCCACGTCACCCGCGGCCCAGATGTGCGGCACATTGGTGCGCTGATGGTCGTCCACCGCGATGGCGCCCGTCTCGCCGATAGCCACGCCCGCTTTCTCGGCCAGCGGAATGTTGGCCCGCGCGCCCACGCTGAAGAGGACGATATCCGCGTTCAGGATTTTGTCCCCCGCTACGACCTCCTTCACCCGGCCATCGCCCTTGAAGGCCCGCACCTGGCTGTTCAGATGCAGGGTGACGCCATTTCGGGCCAGCTCTTCATGCACCAGTTCGGCCATATCGGCATCGATGTAGGGCAGCGCCTGCGGCAGCATCTCCACCACGTCCACGTACATGCCGTTGGCGGCCAGCGCCTCGGCCATCTCCAGGCCGATGTACCCCGCACCCACGACCACCGCCTGCCAGGGATGCTGCTTCGCGATCCATTCCTTGATGGCGATGCCGTCCTCCACCGTGCGCAGGGTGAAGATGCCGGGCAGGTCCAGGCCCGGAATGGGGGGCTTCACCGCCACCGCGCCCGTGGTGATCAGCAGCTCATCCCATCGATCCTGGAAGACCTCGCCCGTTTCCAGGTTCTTCACCGTGACCGTGTGTGCGTGGGCGTCCACGTCCATCACTTCGTGATGCACCAGGGCCTTGATGCCCTGTTTGGCGAATTGTTCGGGCGTGCGCACCACCAGCTTTTCCGCTTTGGGGATATCGCCCTTGATGAAATAGGGCAGGCCGCACGCGCCATAGCTCACATAACCCGATTTCTCGTAGACGGTGATCTGCAAATCCTTGTTGCGACGCTTGGCCCGGGCCGCGGCGCTCATGCCCGCGGCCACGCCGCCGATGACGATAAGTTTCATGATACCTCCAGATAAATGCTTGGTTTGTGCAAAAGTTGCCGTAACTGCTAAGGTCGCTGGCCCCAATATCCCTTTTTGCCACGAAGACACAAAGGAAACGAAGGCACGAAGTATTTTTCTTTATTTTCCCTTCGTGTCTTCGAAAAACTTCGAGTCTTCGTGGCTCATTGAGGCTTACAATCGAGCACGTTAGCGGTTACAAGTTGCCGGGGAAATGCTGGTCGGACCTGCATCTGGCGTCAAACGTCAAGCGCTGGTTGACTGACAAAAGTCGGTGGTCTTTTCCTTCGGTCGCATGGCCCCCCTCCAACCTCCCCCCGAGCTGCGCTCAGGGGGAGGCCATCCGGTTCTGCAAAACTCTCTCCAAGAGACCATGTGCTCCCTCCCCTGAAAACGAGCGGAGCGAGTTTCGGGGGAGGGCTGCAGGGGTGGGGGCAGCGTTGGCGGATCGCCGCCTCCGCCGGTTTGTTTTGTAGCCTGCTCGGGATTTGCCAACAGTATCGTGAACCTGCGGGCTAAAAACGACGCCCCATGAATGGGGCTACGGCGCATGTCGCGGGTCGGGGGAAGCCGGGTTCACCCGGCGTCGTTTCGTAGCCCGGAGCTTCAGCTCCGGGTGGCCGAGGCCGAAAACGCCTGATTTCAAAATGCGTTTAGTTTAGGCTGTCGATTCAGTTTGGATTGTATTATCCCCCAAAACTCGCCGATTAGCGAAATGTTTTCCTGAGGGTGTCGCCTTCCTGTCAATTCCCCTGAGAGAACCTCCATCTGCTACAATAGCGGCTGATTTGAAAATAGCATTGCGTTCGTTTGCAAAAGCAGCTCGACGCCTGCGTTGGGCGGGTCTGCAACGGACGTAAAACGTCAAAACGTGAAACGTCATGTCCTCACGCATCACGTATCGCTCGTCACGTCATCGCCTCCCCATGCCCCCCCGCCATCGCATCCCCAAAGTCAAAATCTGCGGCCTGACCCGCTTCGAGGACGCGGCCGCGGCCATCGAAGCAGGCGCAGACCTGCTCGGATTCATCTTCTACGAGAAATCCCCGCGCTATCTTGATCCCGAACAGGCCCGCGATCTCATCCACGAACTCCACCGCGCCTATCCGGTGGACCCGGAGAAACCCCGCTACCGCACGGTGGGCGTGTTCGTGAACCGGCCCGCGCCCTATATCGCGGCCATCATGGCCCTGGCCGGGCTGGATTGGGCGCAGCTCAGCGGGGATGAGCCCGTAGGCGTGCTGGAAGCGCTCCACAAACGGGCCTACAAGGCCATCCGCCCCCGCACCTACGAGGAGGCGGACGCGGAAGCCAGCTTCTACGCGGCCCTCTCGCCCCGCTTCGGCCCGCGGCTGCTCATCGACGCCTATCGGCCGGGCGAGTACGGGGGCACGGGCCAGCGGGCCGATTGGGTCATCGCGGCGAAGCTGGCCCAACTGCGCAGCATCCTCCTGGCGGGCGGTCTCAATCCCGACAACGTGGCCGAGGCCGTGCGCGCGGTGCGGCCCTGGGGCGTGGACGTGAGCTCGGGCGTGGAGCAAGCGCCCGGGATCAAGGATCATGACGCCATTCGGGCGTTTGTGAATCGCGCGAAAGCCGCTTCAGAGGAACACTGAGCACTCTGAGATTTCACAGAGGGCGCTGAGGAAAATTCAAATCCCAACCCCAATTCCAATTCATTCCAGTATTCGCTCATGGACAAAAAAATCCCCGTCGGCATCATTGGCGCCACCGGCGCTGTGGGCCAGCGTTTCATCTCCCTGCTGGCCGACCATCCCTGGTTCGAGATCACCGACCTGCTGGCTTCGGAGCGGTCCGCGGGCCAGCGCTACGGCGACGTGGTCAACTGGATCCTGCCTGATCCTCTGCCCGCGCGCGTCGCCGATCTGACAGTGCGGCAGGCGGACGAAGGCCGGGCCGACGCCCGCGTCCTCTTCTCCGCCCTGCCCGCGTCCCAGGCCCGGGCGCTGGAGCCCCTCTTCGCCTCCCGCGGCCACTACATTTTCTCCAACGCCTCCGCCTTCCGCATGGCCGAGGACGTCCCCCTGGTCATCACCGAGGTCAATCCCGACCATCTGGACATGATCCCGGAGCAACAGGCCCGCCGCGGGTGGGATGGCTTCATCGTGTGCAACGCCAACTGCACCACCACCCACCTGGTGGGCGCGCTCCATCCCCTGCATCTGGCCTTTGGGGTGACGAAGGCGTTCGTGGCCACCCTGCAGGCCGCGTCGGGCGCAGGCTATCCCGGCATCCCCGCCATGGACCTCATCGACAACGTGGTGCCCCACAGCTATGGCGAGGAGCAGAAGGTGGAGACGGAGCCCCGCAAGATCATGGGGGATTTTGTAGATGGTCGGTTCCAGTTTGCGGACATGACCCTGACCGCGCACTGCCATCGCGTGCCCGTGCTGGACGGCCACACCGAGGCGGTCTCGGTGGCGTTGGGGCGGGAGGCAACGCGCGAGGATATTCTCGACGCGTTTCGAAGCTATCGCCGCCTGCCGCAGGAGCTTGGGCTGCCCAGCGCGCCCGACCCGGCCGTGGTCGTGGTCGAGGGGATGCACCGGCCTCAACCCCGGCTGGATCGCATGGCCGGGCGGGGCATGGCCACGGTGGTGGGGCGTATCCGCCCGTGCAATCTGCTGGACTGGCGCTTTTCGCTGCTCGGGCATAACACCATTCGCGGGGCCGCGGGCGGCTCCATCCTTAATGCCGAACTCATGGGCTATTGGGGACGGTTGGGTTGAAAACAAATGCCCCTCGCCCGCATCCTCGCCCGCTTCCAGACCGACCCCAGCCTGCGCACCCGCATCACCGCGTGGGAGCGCATTCCCGCGCGGGAAGCGGAGATTGCAGCCTGGCCCGAGACCCTGGACCCGCGGCTGCCCCTGGCCCTGGCCGCACGCGGCATCCGCCAGCCCTACAGCCATCAGGCCCGGGCCGCGGAGCTCGCGCTCGCGGGCCAGCACGTCCTGGTCGTCACCCCCACCGCGTCGGGCAAGACCCTGGCCTACAACCTGCCCGTCCTCCACTGGCTGCTCAACGATCCCGACGCCCGCGCCCTCTACCTCTTCCCCACCAAAGCCCTGGCCCAGGACCAGCTCCAGACCCTCCAGGAGCTCATCGACGCGCTTCACGCCGACATTTCCGTCGCGGTCTACGACGGCGACACGCCCAAAGCCCACCGCAAACGCATCCGCGAGCAGGCCCGCATCGTCCTCACCAATCCCGACATGCTGCACACGGGCATCCTGCCTCACCACACCGCGTGGATGGCGTTCTTCCGCGGACTGCGGGCCGTGGTCATCGATGAAATCCACACCTACCGCGGCGTCTTCGGGTCCCACGTGGCCAACGTGCTGCGCCGTCTGAAGCGCGTCGCCAGTTTCTATCAGGACGCGACGCCTGCGCAAGCGCCCGTGCAATATCTTCTCGCCTCCGCCACCATCGCCAACCCGGCGGCGCACGCGGAGCGGCTCATCGAAGCGCCCGTGGCCCTGGTGGCCCGCAATGGTGCGCCTTCGGGCGAGAAGCATTTCATCTTTCTCAACCCGCCCCTGGTGGACCGAGACCTGGGCCTGCGGCGCAGCAACCTGCTGGAAGCCCAGCAGTTGGGCGTGACCCTCCTGCGCGAAGGCGTCCAGACCATCTTCTTCGCCCGCGCCCGCATGACCGCGGAGCTGCTGCTCACCTACCTGCGGGAGGGGCTGGAGCGCCAGGGCGTGCGGGGCGTCGTGGTGCAAGGGTATCGCGGGGGCTATCTCCCCCGGCAGCGCCGGGCCATCGAGCGGGGCCTGCGGGAGGGCGACATCCACGGCGTGGTGGCCACGAACGCGCTGGAACTGGGGGTGGACATCGGCCAGCTTCAGGCCGCGGTGCTCACGGGCTTTCCGGGCACCATTGCCAGCGCCTGGCAGCAGGCGGGCCGCGCGGGCCGTCGGGGCGAGGTCTCGTTGGCCGCGCTCATCGCCGGCGGCGGCGCTCTGGACCAGTACATCATCCAGCACCCCGACTACTTCTTCGGACGCTCGCCCGAACACGCGCTCATCAACCCCGACAACCTGGTCATCCTGGTGGAACACCTGCGCTGCGCCGCGTTCGAGCTGCCCTTTCGCACGGGCGAGGCCTTCGGGCGCTTCCAGTTCACCGAAGAGGCGCTGGCCATGCTCCAGGAGGAGGGGGAGGTGATGCAGGCCGGGGATCGCTGGTTCTGGACGTCGGAAAGCTATCCCGCGGGCGAGGTGAGCCTGCGCACCGCCTCGCCCGACCGCATCCTCATCCTGGAGGAAGACGAAACCATCGGCGAGATGGACCGGGAGACCGCGCCGGCCCTGCTGCATGAAGGGGCCATCTATCTGCACGAGGGCCGCGCCTATCTGGTGGAGAAACTGGATTGGGACGAGGGCCACGCGTGGGTGACGCCCGCCCAGGTGGATTATTACACCCGCGCCATCAGCGTCTCCCAGGCCGACGTACTGGCCGTGGAGGCGCAGGAGGCGGGTCGGGCGCTGCGCGGGTGGGGCGAGGTCGCCATCCATTCCCGGGTCACCGGCTATCGCCGGGTGAAGCGCTGGACCCACGAGGTGCTGGGCTATGGCGACGTCGATCTGCCCGAGACCGTGCTGGAGACCACGGGCTACTGGCTGGCCGTGGCCGATGAGGTGGTGGATGCGCTGCGGGAGATGCGGTTGTGGGCCAGCGATCCCAACGACTACGGCCCCAACTGGCCCGAACAGCGGGCCAAAGCCCGGGCCCGGGACGGCTATCGCTGCGTGCTGTGCGGCGCGGCCGAGCCGCCGGGCCAGCCCCACGACGTGCATCACATTCGCCCCTTCCGCACCTATGGCTACATCCCCGGCGTCAACGAGAATTACAAGCTGGCCAACCGGCTGGAGAACCTGCGCACCCTGTGCCGCTCATGCCACCAGAAGGTGGAGCGGGGCCAGCGGCTGCGTTCGGGCCTGAGCGGGCTGGCCTATCTGTTGCACAACCTCGCGCCCCTGCACCTCATGTGCGACCCCAGCGATTTGGGCTATCTCATCGAGCCCCTGGCCGCGCACACGCAACGCCCCACCATCCTCCTCTACGACCAGGCTCCAGGCGGCATCGGCCTCTCCGAGCGCCTGTATGACCTCCAGCCGCAGTTGCTGGACGCCGCGCGGGAGGTGGTGGCCACGTGCGGGTGCAGTCATGGCTGCCCCGCCTGCGTGGGCCCGGTCACCGAAGGGGCCGAAGCCCTGGATTGGGACGCGAAGGCATTGACATTGGCCCTGCTGGAGGCGCTCAGCGACGATGAAGCTGAAACGGACGAGTGAGCGCGGGAAGCCAGCCCATGATGCGTGATCCATGAACCATGCCCCACTACATTCTCTTCCACAAGCCCTACGGCGTGCTCACCCAGTTCACCGATGCGGAAGGTCGCCCGACCCTGGGCGATTATATCGATCTGCCAGGGGTGTATGCGGCCGGGCGGTTGGATAAGAACAGCGAAGGGCTGCTTCTGCTGACCGACGACGGCGACGTGCTGCATCGGGTGACGCATCCCCGCTGGAAACTGCCCAAGACCTATCTGGTGCAGGTGGAAGGGACGCCCGACGAAGCCGCATTGCAGAAGCTGCGGGAGGGCGTGATGGTGAAGGGGAAAAAGACGGCGCCCGCCGAGGTGCAATTGCTGAGCGAGCCGCCCGATCTGCCGCCCCGCGAGGTGCGGCAATATCATCCCACCCCCTGGCTGCGCATCACCATCCGCGAAGGGCGTAAGCGTCAGGTGCGGCGCATGACCGCGGCCGTGGGGCTCCCCACCCTGCGGTTGGTGCGGGTGGCCATCGGGCCGTTGACGCTGGGCGATCTGTCGCCGGGCGCATGGCGGGAGCTGACCGACGAGGAGCGGGAAGTGCTCTTGCGGGCCATTGGACTCGATCCCCGGCGTCCTCCGACGCCCAAAACGCCCTTTCGCCCTCGCCGCCGGGGCAGGCGCAAGCCGCGAAGATAGGGCATTGTCAGGTTGGCCGGGATTTGTTATAATGCGTCCAGCGAACACATGAGCTAACCATCCCCCCCCGACGCGATCATGGCCAAACGTGCATCCACCTCCCCCTCCCAAAAAGCCGCCGGCAAGAAAAGGACGTATGCGGCCGCGAAGAAGTCCGGCAGCCGCAGCCGTTCCAAATCCACGAAATCGAAAAGGAAACGCAGTTCCCGCAAGAAGAATTCGAGTTGGGACAAGTTCCTCCAGGCCGTGATCAGCGGACAGGCTCTGGGCGTGGTGATGGTCTTGGTAGGCGTTTTTACGTTGTTGGCCCTGCTCAGCAGCCAGCGGGGTGCGGTGACGGCCTGGTGGATCGACCTCATGAGCCTGATGTTCGGCGTGGGAGTGTATTGGCTACCCGTCGTGTTGCTGGTCTCGGGCATTTTCATCTTCCTGTATAGCCAGGGCTATCGGGGCTGGTTTACGCCCGTGCGTTTTGTGGGCTTCCTGCTCTTTTGGGCGACCTTGCAGGCCCTGATCCATCTCATCGGCGTCACCCGTCATGCCGAGCTGGCTTCCCCGCGGCCAGGCGATTACGGCGGCGTCACCGGCTGGTGGCTCACCCAAACCCTGCTCTCGGCCCTGGGGCCCTTCCTGACCGGCGTCATCGTCCTGGCGATGATGGCGCTGGGGGTCATCCTCATGTTTGGGGTGAGCTGGCAGGCCCTGCAGAATACGCTTTTGGCGGGCGTTGCGGCCGTGGGGGCCGGCATGGCCGCGTTGGGCGCGCAGTTGCGCGGCCGCGGGCCCGGTCTGGCCGAAGGGTTGCGTTCGGGCTGGACGCGCTCTGTTCTGTGGATGAAGGGACTGCGCCGCCCCAAACCCCAAACGCCGCCCATCCCCCAACCTGCGCCCGAACTCAACGGCGCGGTCAGCACGCTGCCCTCTGATACGCATCCCCCAAGCGTGATCCTCGAACCCTCCGAACCCTCGGTGCGCATTGTCGGAAGCGAGAACACGGATTGGCGGCTGCCTCGCATCGATGACATTCTCGATCCGGGCTCCTCGGGCGAGATCACCGAGGAGGACCTGGCGGAGCGGGCCCGCATCATCGAAGATACCCTCAACGCGTTCGGCGTCCCCGTCACCGTGGTCGAGGTGAACAAAGGCCCGGTGGTGACGCAGTTCGGCGTGAAGCCGGGGTATGTCATCCGCAAGGTGCGGGGGGAGGAGAAGCGGATGAAGGTGCGGGTGAGCAAGATCCAGGCCCTCGCCAGCGACCTTTCCCTGGCCCTGGCCGCCTCGCCCATCCGCATCGAAGCGCCCGTGCCCGGTCGCGATATCGTGGGCATCGAGGTACCCAATCAGGCCATCAGCATGGTCACCCTGCGCAGCATCCTGGAATCGGAGGAGTTCGCGGCGTTGAAAGCGCCGTTGAAGATCGCCCTGGGGCAGGATGTATCGGGCCGAGCGGTTGCGGCCAGCCTCGCCCGCATGCCGCATTTGCTCATCGCCGGGGCCACAGGCTCGGGCAAATCGGTCTGCGTCAACGCCATCATCTGCTCCTTCCTCTTCCAATACACCCCCGACGACCTGCGCTTCATCCTGGTCGATCCCAAACGGGTGGAGCTGACCGTGTACAATGGCATCCCCCATCTCATCGACAACGTCATCACCGACGTGGAGACGGTGGTGTCGGTGTTGGGGTGGGCCGTGCGGGAGATGGAGACGCGCTACAAGAAGCTGGAGAAGGCGGGCGCGCGCAATATCGAGGCCTACAACGCCCGCATGGTGGCCGAGGGCCGGCCCAAGATGCCCTACACCGTCATCGTCATCGACGAGTTGGCCGATATCATGATGATGTCGCCCGACGAGGTGGAGAAGCTGCTGGTGCGGCTGGCGCAGATGGCCCGGGCCGTGGGCATTCATCTCGTGCTGGCCACGCAGCGCCCTTCGGTGAACGTGGTCACCGGCCTGATCAAGGCCAATTTCCCCTCCCGCATCGCCTTCGCGGTCACCAGCCAGGTGGATTCCCGGGTGATTCTGGATACGCCGGGCGCGGAGAAGCTGCTGGGCCGGGGCGATATGCTGTTCATGCGGCCCGATTCGGCCAAGTTGGCCCGCCTGCAGGGCGCGTTCGTCTCCGACGCGGAGGTGCATCGGCTGGCGCGCTACTGGCGGGGTCAGCGGGGCCTGACCGCGGAGCCCGCGTCCGAGCTCGCGGTGGAGCCAACCATCCAGCGGCCGCTCTGGCGCGAGACGCCATCGCAATCGGAAGCCTCGCGCCGCGATCCTCTGTACGATGAGGCCGTGGCCGTGGTGCAGGAAGCGGGTCGGGCCAGCGTCAGTCTGTTGCAACGGCGGTTGCAGATCGGCTACACCCGCGCGGCCCGGCTCATCGACATGATGGAGGCGGACGGCGTCGTCGGGCCGGACCAGGGGGGCAGCCGCGGGCGTGAGGTGCTGGCAGGGCGGGAGCCCGTCGTCGAGACCGCGCCCGAGCCCGAATACGAGCCGCCCTTCCCCGCGCCCGCGGACGCGCCCGAACCCCCGCCCTGGGAGGATGTCGATGATGGGGAGTGGGAGGACCCGTCGGAGCCGTTGTAGGGCGGGAAGGGCGAAGAGTCATTCCCGGCGGGTGCGTTTCAATTTGGGGGCAAAAAATCATCGTCGATTCGTCGCCAAGCACTGGCCGAGTAAACTCGGGCTTTTTGGGCGCTTCGCGCCAGTGGTCGACCTTCGTCGACCTGTTGCATACGGTGAAAATGGACGGCGGAGGCCGTCCACTGGCCGCAGGCCTGAAGCGCCCGACTTGAGTCGGCTAGTGCGCCCCATTTTTGAAACGCACCCATTCCCGGCAAGACGCTTGTGCAGACATGGATCAGGTGGTATGATTCATTGTAGCAACTTGATTTCCTTTGAGATGATGATTATGGAACGCACGCTAACGTTAGATCTTCCCGAAGAAATATATGAACCGCTGGCTGAGGCGGCCAGAAAACGCGGCTCTACGCCTGAGGACCTGGCAAAAGAGTGGCTCGCGTCCGCTCTGCATCATGCCATGAATGATCCCATCGAGAAATTTATCGGCGCTTTCAACAGCCGTGGCGTAGATTGGGCTGATCAGCATGATAGCTACCTTGGTCAGGCTGTCCGGCTGGCCTCCCCCTGAGCGTAGCTCGGGGGGAGGTTGGAGGGGGACCACGCGACCGAAGGAAAAAACCACAGACTTTTGTCAGTCAGTCAGGGATTCCCCTCTGCATATCCCTCGCTCCACGATAATCGCTTTTATCGAAGGATTGAGAAGTTCACCTTATGTGGACATTGTGCATATCGATGCACGTTTTGACGAGAAGGCCTGGCAACTGCTCAAGGCGCGAGAAGATAAAAGATGGAGTTTGGTTGACTGTGCGAGTTTCGTGGTGGTGGAGGAGCTTGGAATCACCGAAGCGTTGACGTCCGATCATCACTTCGAGCAAGCTGGTTTCATTCGGTTATTGAGGTGAGGGAGTTCAAGAGGCGTTAGGGGTCGTTTTTCTGGCCTACAAAATACGCAATCGTCACCCCATCGCCCCCTTCGCCCTCCTCGCCCGGGCGGTAGCGGGAGACCACGGGATGGTTGCGCAGGTAGTCGCGCACGACCTTGCGCAGTGCGCCCGTGCCTTTGCCGTGGATGATGCGCACCCAGGGCAGCTCGGCCAGATAGGCCCGGTCGATGTAGTCATCCAGCGCGTCCAGCGCCTCATCCACCCGCATGCCCCGCAGGTCCAGCTCCATGCCCGGGCTCTCGGCCGGGCGGATGAAGGTACGCCCGGATGAGGTCTCCGGCTGGGGTTGGGGACGCTCCCGGATCTCGAACTGGTCGAAGGGCAGGGTGACCCGGAAGGAGCCGACCCGCACCACAGCTTCGCGGTCCTCCTCCCACACATCCTCCACCTCGCCCGAACTGTATAGGCTCTCCACCCACACGATGTCACCGGGCCGGGGCGGGCCGGGAATGCCCTCCGGCTCGGGTTCGACGGACTCGGGCAGGGCTTTTTCCGCCTCCTGCCGGGCCTTGATGGCCTTTTCCGCCTCCTGCAAAAAGCGTTCGTGCTGGCTGACGCCGCCCTTGCCCAGCCGGGATCGCACTTTACGGATTTCCTCCCGCAGCGCGGCCAGTTCCGCCTGGGCCTCCTCCCGGGCTTCATTCAACACCGCGCGGCGGGCCTCTTCGATGTGCGCGAGCTGCTCTTTCAGCTCCGCCTCCTTCGCCTCCAGGATGCGCTCCCGGGCTTCCAGGCGTTTGAGGGTGCGTTTGGCCGCATCCCGGGCTTCCCGAATCTCGGCCAGCAGCGCGTCCGCGGTGAGGCTTTCCGGGCTGATGTAGCTTTCGGCCCGGTCGACGATGGACGCGGGCAGGCCCAGCCGCCGGGCGATGAGCAGGGCGTTGGAGCGTCCGGGCAGGCCGATGGTGAGCTCGTAGGTGGGGCTCAGGGTCTCCAGGTCGAATTCCACGGACGCGTTGGTGATGCCCGCAGTGGCGTGGGCGAAGAGTTTGACCTCGGAGTAGTGGGTGGTGGCCGCGGTCGGGATGCCGTGGTCGCGCAGGTGCTGGAGCAAGGCCCGGGCCAGGGCGCTCCCCTCCTCCGGGTCGGTGCCCGCACCCAGCTCATCCAGCAGGACGAGGCTGTGGGGCGTGGCCGCGTCCAGGATGCGGACGATGTTGGTCATGTGGCTGGAGAAGGTGCTCAGGTTCTGTTCGATGCTCTGCTCGTCGCCGATGTCCGCGTAGACGCCCTCGAACAGGGTGAGGCGGGAGCCGGGCGCGGCGGGGATGGGGATGCCGGCCTGAGCCATGAGCGCGAGGAGGCCCGCGGTCTTGAGGCCGACGGTCTTGCCGCCGGTGTTGGGGCCGGTGATGACGATGATGAAGTAGTCGCGGCCGAAGTGGAAGTCGATGGGCACGACCGTGGCCGGGTCCAGCAGGGGATGGCGGGCCTGGCGCAGGTCGAGGATGACGCCGGGGTGTTGTTCGGGCTGGAAGTCGGGCGTGCGGTGGAAGCCCAGGAGTTCGGGCGCGTTGGCGTGGATGGCGTCCGCGTACTTCGCCCGGGCCAGAATCAGGTCGAGCCCGGCCAGCGCGTCCTGGGTGACGTGCAGGTAGAGGGCTTCGTCGGCCACCAGCTCGGTGAGTTCCCGCAGGATGCGGGTGACCTCGGCCTCTTCCTCGGCCTGACGCTGGCTGAGCGCGTTGTTCAATTCCACCACGCTGAAGGGTTCGATGAACAGGGTGGCCCCGCTGCCCGACTGGTCATGGACGATGCCCGGGATTTTGCCTTTGAACTCGGCCCGCACGGGCAGCACATAGCGCCCGCGACGCTGGGTGACGATGGCTTCCTGCAGATAGGGGGCGTTGTCGGGGTTGCGGGCGATGCGCTGGATGCGGTCCTGCACCCGGTCCTGCAAGGTGCGGATCTCGGCCCGCAGGGTGGCGAGCCGGGGACTGGCGCTGTCCAACACCTCGCCCCGTTCGCTGATGGCCCGACCGATGGCCGCGGCCACATGCTCCAGGTCTTGCAATTGCTCGCCCCACGCGGCCAGCGCGGGCGCGGTCTTGGCGTTGGCCAGCAGGATCTGCCGCAGTTTGCGCGCCCGCAGCACGGTGGATTTGACTTGCAGCAGCTCCGCGGGCGCGAGGACGCCGCCCCGCTCCGCCTGGGCGAGGTGAGACGTCAGGTCATAGACGCCGCCCAGGTGCAGGTCGGGCTGCTGGGAAAGGAGGGCGCGGGCCTCTTCGGTCTCCTGCATCCACAGCCGGGCCTCGCCCAGGTCGTCGGTGGGCCGCCAGGCCAGGATACGGGCCTTGCCCGGCTCGAAGCTGGCGTAGCGGGCGACGCGGGCGAGGATTTTGTCGAATTCGAGGACGCGAAGCGTGTGGTCGTTCATTCTCGCAAGGATAGCACGCCCGCACGGTGGTTTCCAAGTTTGCTATGAAAATAGGATTCGGATCAGGATTAGGATTAAGATCGCCAGGCTGACGTTGGGCGAGGCAGCAACGGGCGTGATGCGTGAAAACGTGAAACGCGAGAACGTTACGCATCACGCATTACGTTTCACGGCCCGCCAGCCTGGCCGTGAGGCGTTTTCATCGGTATCGGCGCGCCGCCGCGCGTGGCGCCTGCATGACTTTTTCCTTTGCGTCTTGGGCGGCTTTGCGTGATAATGTTTCCCATGCCCAAGCGTCGCCCTAAAACCACCTTTTCCCTCATCGCCCTGGCTCTGGGCGTTGTCGTCCTCCTGGCCATCCTCTACTTCCTCAAACTCGATATCTTCATCGCCTGGCTGCTGGCACGGGGCGTGGTCGCGTTCGGGCTCTACGGCTACGACAAGGCCCAATCGAAGATCGGCGGCGGCCGCGTGCCCGAGATCGTGTTGCACATGATCACCCTGGCCGGGGGCGTGCTGGGCGCGTGGGCCGGGCGCTTCGCCTTTCGTCACAAAACGCGCAAGCCCGCGTTTCTGGCCGTGCTGGTCGTCAGCACGCTGCTATGGGCGGGGTTGGGATATCTGCACTATTGGCGATAGCCGCCCTGCGTGTTATGTGGGCGTCATGGCTTGTGGGCGTTTTGTCATTCATATCAATGTAGGATTGGGGCCGCGCAGATCGATTATCGCATCAGCTGAATGGTCGGATGATAGATGCGATAAGGTAAGGCGGACAGATAATTGAGATTGATAATGCCTGCATTGTCCGCAGCCAGGGTGATGAAGCTGCCCTGAATGGCAAATTCCATGATGTCGCTTTCTGCCGTGTAAAGCCCGCCTAGAATGGGATGCGCAGGTTCCTTCATGTCGACGACCCATAATTGCCGACCGATGGCAGCATAGGCGCGGTTGTCCACGATTTTGAGGGCATGGGCGGGGCCGTGGGCGTGGGGGAATGTGTAGGCCCCTATCTTTTGGGGATGTTCGGGATCGCTTATGTTTAACAAAGTGAGGTCATGATCGGAGAGAACATACAGGGTGTCTCCCGCGCTGGCGATATCGAGAGACTGACTGGCCGGCCAGACGAAGTGGCTAAGGGGCGCCAGAGGGCTTCGGGCATGGGCAATCAAAACATCATGAAGATAAGGGGCTTTCCATTCGACCAATGCTACGATGGGATCATCTTCATCTCCGTTTAGCGTCGTCAACCGGGTCAAAAAGTGCTCGTAAGCGATTATCGAGCTCAATTTCTGAGGTTGGTCGACATCCCGAACATCGATCAACTGGATAAATTTATTCGAAGTATAGAAGTGATCGTAGGCGGAGGAAAGCAATATGCCCCGCGATGCGTCGATAGGCTGTTCGATAAGTTCATTTTCTGTGCTGGTAACAGGGATACATGACGCCTGTAGACCTTGCTTCATGTCGGCTGCGCAAATGTCGAATAAAATGCCTGCATATTCATGGGGGGAGATATAAGCGGCGTACATCCGGGCGTCATCGAAGATCGCCTGCATCGTTTGGGCTTGATAGCCGTCCATAAGTTGAGGTTGTGTCAGAGTGGCGTTGTCGAGGAGAAAGACATGATCTCGGCCTGAAACAAACAACGTTGCATCGATCCCCCCGATGCGCTGCGGCGTGGGCAGCCCCAAATAGGCGTCTTCGTACGGACGCAAGGGCAAGCGAACAAATGGATCGACGCTATAAACCATCAGATCGTCTTCGTAAGTCGCCACCACACGAGTGTCTGTGACAGCGATAGCCTCGGGCATGTCGAAGACCTTATTTTCCAATCGGGTGGCAAAAGAGGAAGCCGCCATTCGTGTTGGAGCATCTGGGCGAATATCCCATTTCAAGAATGAAAAATAAGGCGTCGAAGGCGGGCCTTCATAGCTCTGATGGTAACGGCCCACATAGATATACGGAAAGTTCAACACCATGCCCGCATAGGCTTCTGACGCCCAACATGCGTAAAGATACTCGTAGTTGTACCGTGTCATGTGGGTGGGATCAGAGATATCGAAAACATAGAGCTCGCCTACTCCGCAAGGATCGCCCGAACCGCCGTGATCGGCCCCCAATGCGGCCAGATAAGAGCCATCCACCGCGATGTCACTGAAATGTAGCCATTCGGGAGCATTGAAGTGGGAGCGTAACGCCAGGTGGCCGGGGTTACTGAAATCATAAACACTCAGTTCGTGACCTTGTAAAAGACTCACTTCCATATCCTGAAATGCCACATCCGCGATGTCGCCCGGGGGCATAACGCGCCCGATCTCGACCGGATGTGTGGGGTCGCTGATGTCGAAGACTCGCCAGATATGAGGTTGAAGCGCGTAGACGCGTTTCCCAGCCACGTATACATTACCCCCAACGCCCGGCAGAAAGGCCAGGAAGCGGGCATGGGCCGGATCATGGACATCCATAAGATAGAGCCCGCCCGCCTGCATGGCCAGGATGCCATTGTGTACGCTCATAGAGGCGATATCGTCGGGCAGATCGGCGTAAACGCGTAATAAATGCAGTTGGCGAGGGTCCATTGTGTCGGTGACGACCAGGGCGTTACCGTGCGCGGTGAACAGGTAGTCGTTTTCGGCCACCGCCAGGGTCGTTCGACCTTGCCAGGGATGGCCGCCATAACGTCCAAGCACCTGAAAGTTGAAATCGGACGGCGGTGTGATACGAAAAGCTGCGTCGGATGGTGAAACGGCCGCGTTCATGGTACGTTGCTTTTCCCTCTGCAAAGGGGCGCTCTCCTTTTGCGGAATAGAAAATATCTGAAGGCCATTCCCACCAATTCCATAGACGACGTTATCCTCCACAGCCAGAGCGCCCCAAGGATGGAATGGATATTCTCTATGCCATCGATAGGCGACCTGCTTGGGCCAATACAGGGGAGATGCGCTTTGAGCCAGCAACCGGGGTGAATCAGGTTGCGAGATATCAACGATGCGCAAGAAGTCTCCAGCATAAAATGCCTTGTCCCCTGCCACCTTCACCGCGCCCGCAGCCGGCTGCACGATTTCATCGATCTCGGGTTGGGCAGGATTGGTGATGTCATAAAGATGCCCTGTAGAAAGGAAGAGCCGGTCGGCCTGGATATCTAAATCGATCACGGCCCACCAAGTTCGCGGCTCGCACGAATCCAAAATGCACTGTTCTGTCAGTAAAGTGGGATGGGCCTCATCGGTGATGTCGACCACGCGGAAACCGCTTCGGGGCGAAAATGTAGCATACAACAAGCGTCTGTTGTTTCTCGTCACTACCTGGATAAGCGCGCCTTGCACGCCCTCTAACGCATGAATATCTCCCTCCCCTGTGGCTGAAAGCGAAGCCACTGTTTCTCCACCAAGGTAGATGCGATCCCCCTCACCATCGATATCCTGGATATCCCAATCGTTTTCCATGGTTTTGATGAGGATTGGATTGCTTTGTTCGGAAATATCAAAGATATGAAGCAAGCGCCCTTCACTGACGTAAGCGAAGTGATCCATCACAAACACGCGACGCGATCCATCTTCTGTGAGCAAGAACTGTTCGATGGGCGCGGGATGGGCGGGATCGCGAACGTCGATAACGCGAAAAGCGCTGTCATCCACAATGTAAACGAAACCATTTTGGGCAGCGATATCTTGGGGTTCCGCCAACAAGGCCGGAGTCTGGACCAAAAGCTGGGGTTGAGCGGGATCGGATGCATCCCAAATCATCCACCCACGATCTCCCAGCGCTCCCAGCAGATGATGGCCGGTAAAGGCGTAGTCGAGCGATTTGGCGACCGACATCTTCCCCAAATTGACAGGTTGATCGGGGTTGCTGACATCTACGACGGTGATTTCCCAATTGCCATTGGCGATATAAATGCGGTCTTTTTCTGCCCCGACGATCTGACCCCCGTCTGTGTACACATGACCGCGTGAGACCAGCCCTTTCCCCTCACGCCACTGAAAAATTTTCAGCTGCCCATTATTCGTTCCGTAAAGAAAGATCCCCTGTGCCCAGAGTGAGTCACCCCAATAGCCGATATCAGCGGACGCCTCGATAACTTCTGGCTTGGCCGGATTATTGATATCCAACACAACCAGGGAGCCTGGCAAGAATCCTCGCGCATCATCTATGAGCATGTAAACCCGTCTTTCTACTGCCTCCAAGGCATATGTTCGCATGGACGCGTCACCGCGCCAGCGCCCCATTCGCGAAAATCCCTGCTCGGGATGGGAGACATCCCAGAATTGCAGTTCTCGACCTTCATCGAGCGTGATATAGAGCACGCTATCGCGGACCAGCCGAGGCGAACCGGGGAGCAAGGTTTCTCCGATGAGCATGGGCACTGCCCGCGACCAATCGAAAACCAGGATCGCATCAGGATTGGAAGAAAGGCCGTAGAGGCGGTCGCCATCCAGAAGCAAATCCTCAATGGTGACATCGAATGGTAGCGACTGCCCCAATACCGCGGGATGGCGTGGGTCGGTGATATCGTACACGATAAGCTTCAATCCTTGCGCCACCACGACTCGATGTCCCTGCGCCGCCACAGCATAGACCTGACCGCCCAACTGTCCTATAGGAGCAAGTTCACGAAAATTCCCTTCCGTTTGTGCTGTGAGCGACGTGCTGCTTTCTGCTATGCTTCCCAACTGAAAGAAATTCAGGCCCAGGGTTGCCATTACAAAAATGAAAAATAATTTGCATCGGTACATGGGAACCCCCATAAAGATAATGCGATGTCAATTTCGAAATTGAATTACATCCTCATCTCCATTATAGAAAAGGCGTCTGAATACTGCATGAAAACCGCAAGTGACGGGAATGAAAAAATGTTCATTCACGCCCGCCTTCGCTAACCCCGGCTCTAATCGACAGGCCATCCGACCGGCCGATTGATCGTCCAACAAATCCTACCGATAGGTCGGCCCGGTCTCCCGCTTTTCGAACCCCACCGCCTCGTCCACAATGTAGAGTGGGCGGTTCTTGACCTCGTCGTAGATGCGGCCCAGGTATTCACCGATGATGCCCAACGAAATGAGCTGGATGCCGCCCAGGAAGAGCACCATGACCAGGGTCGTGGCCTGGCCGTAGAAGGCTTTGCTGCCCGAAAGGCGCAGGATGATGGTGAGGATGATGCCCAGGATGCTGAGTCCGGCGATGGTGAAACCCATGTAGGTGGCCAGTTGCAGGGGCAGATACGAGAAGGAAGTGATGCCGTCCATGGCGAACTTGAGCATCTTGCGCAGGGGATACTTCGTCTCCCCGGCGAAACGCTCCTCCCGCACATAGGTCACGCCCGTCTGCCGAAAGCCAATCCACACCGACAGTCCCCGCATGAAGCGATGATGCTCGCGGATCTGGCGCAACGCGTCCACGGCCTTGCGGTCCAACAGCCGGAAATCGCCCGTGTCCAGGGGGATGTTCACGCCCGTGATCTTGTTGATGATGCGGTAGAACATCTTGGCCGTCCACAGCTTGAACCACGTCTCCCCCTTGCGCTCCCGGCGGATGGCGTAGACGACCTCATAGCCCTCCCGCCACTTGGCCGCCAGGTCGAGGATGACCTCGGGCGGGTCTTGCAGGTCGGCATCGATGATGACTACGGCCTGCCCCTGGGCGTAATCCATGCCCGCGGTGATGGCGATCTGGTGCCCGAAATTGCGCGAGAAGTTGACGATATGCACGCGCGGGTCCTGTTCGTGCAGCTCCAGCATGATCTCATAGGAGCGGTCCCAACTGCCGTCGTTGACCAACACCAGCTCCCACGGCTCACCGAACTGCGCATCCATTACCTGGGAGACGCGGCGGTAGAGCTCGTGCAGGATGGCTTCTTCGTTGTAGACCGGGGCGACGATGGAGAGGATCGGGCGGGGTGGCGGGGAAGAAGGGGCGTTTTCGGGCATGGCGCTGTTCCGAGAATAGGAATGATCGTCGGTTGTGGAAGGATCGCCAGGCCAACGTGGGGCGAGTCTGCAGCGGGCGTGATGCGTGAAAACGTGAAACGTGAGATCGTTACGCATCACGCATTACGCATTACGTGCCTGGCTTCCCGCGCGGCCCTGGCCGCGAGGCGTTTTTATCGGTATCGGCGAGCCTTTGCTCGGGCTGACTGCTTTCGAATTCTACCACAAAGGATGGCAACCGACTTACTTTTGAGAAGCGGCCTCGCTCAACCAGGCCCGCGCCGCATCCAGATCGGGATCGCGCCCTGCTCGGATATCATCCAGCGTCCAGACGATGGTTTCATGGGGGACAACGCCCTGGCCGTTCAAGCGCCTGCCATCCAGCAGATGGAAGTCGCCCGTGCTGTAATAGACGGTGGCGTCGGGCAGGTAGAAGGGGACGGGGTTGCCCGTATTGCCCGCAGTGACGCGGCCGAAGCAGCGGGCCCGGTCTGTGGTGCACAAGGCCGCGGCCATCCATTCCGCAGAACTGTGCACGTTGGTGTTCAGCAACACGGCCACGGGCCTGGAATAAGGCTCGCCGCGCGGCTGCACTTCCAGTGTATGGCAGCCCTTCGCCCAGCGATGGTAGGGATGTCGAGCGCGAAAGCATTCTTTCCCGTAGGGAAGGGCGTGGGTGATCAAACGCCCGACCATGCGATCTCCCCACATGGAATTGCCTCCGCCGTTGGAGCGCAGGTCGAGGATGAGGCCAGGCGCATTCATCATGCCATCCAGAATTGCATCGAAGGTTTTGACCAGGCCCGAATCGCCTTGCAACGTGCGCACCGCGATGTAGCCCCAACCATCTTCCAGACGCCGCCCCTCCACCGGCTTCCAGTCTGTGGAAAATCGCCCGCCACGCGGCAATTGGACATGACGACGCCGTCCCGCTGCATCTTCGATGGTCAGGGTCACCTGGCTGCCCGGCTCGCCCATGAGCAGATTGGCGTATCGCTTGTAGGTGCGGGTGTGGGGCGCGGCAAAGGCGGTGGCCCAGGCTGGGACGCGCTGCAAAGCGTCCTCCACCGGGAGACCGTCCACCGCCACGATGATGTCGCCCGGCGTCAGGCCCGTCCTCTCCGCTTCGGACTCGGGCGCGACCCAGACGATGGTTGCCCGGCCTTCGATCTCGCGCACGGCGACGGACGGAAAGGCATGGGGTGGTAGGGGTAGAACGTGGGTGTGGCCATCCTGCAACTCGGCCAGCATCGCGGTCAGGGCCAGGCGATAAGGCTCGCACGGGCCGGACTGGCCGCGACAGGCCGCGTCCGCGTCTACAATCTTGGGATCGTAACGAGCTTTCAAGTCTTCAGCCGTGACGGGGGCCATGTCCCAATAAGCATAATAGCGGTCTAGCGCCCGCCACAATCGCTGATACGCGCCCATCCGGCTGCCTCGGGCGAAGGGCAGCAACCCCATTCCAAACAGATAGAATGCGAATGCCGCCAGCAAAAACGCCAGCAGCAGACCACTTCCTATCAGGATGCGGTGCGTCCGGGGCATGGTTGTTCCGTAAATTAGAGTAATCAGTTATCAGTAACCAGTAATCAGTGGGAATCTGCGTTGCATCTGCGCAAATCAGCGTCCTATTTCCATCGTATGGGGTGATCTCGACTGCACTCGCTTCCCGCGCCAGCCTGATAACAGGCCGATTCTCGCGATCTCAAACCGCTATCTACAAAATCAACATGGCATCGCCGAAGGAGAAGAAGCGGTAGCCCTCGCGGATGGCTTCCTCATACGCCCGCAGGATGGTCTCCCGCCCGGCGAAGGCCGACACCAGCATGAGCAGGGTGGATTTGGGCAGGTGGAAGTTGGTGAGCATGACGTCCACCGCCCGGAAATGATGACCAGGGTAGATGAACAGATCGGTCTCGCCCGTCCACGCGGCCACGGTCTTCCAGCCGCAAACCAGGTTGGGGGGCGCGGGGTCGCTGGGCTCCAGCCCCAGCGCGATTTTGGCCGCGGTCTCCAGCACCCGTACGCTGGTGGTGCCCACGGCCACAATGCGCCCGCCCGCCAGACGGGTGTCGTTGATGAGCCGGGCCGTGTGAGAATTGAGCTCCATCCATTCGCTGTGCATCTTGTGCTCCAGCGCGTTCGCCTCCTTCACCGGCTGGAAGGTGCCCAGACCCACGTGCAGGGTCACGTAGGCGAATTGGACGCCCCGGGCCCGCAGGTCCATGAGCAGGTCGGGGGTAAAGTGCAGACCCGCGGTGGGCGCGGCCACCGCGCCCTCGCGGCGTCCGTAGATGGTTTGATAGCGCTCGGGGTCTTGCAAGGGCGCGTGGATGTAGGGCGGCAGGGGGATTTCGCCCAGGTCGTCGAGCAGATGGGTGATATCCCGGTCGAAGCGGACGATGCGCCTGGGACCCTCCAGCTCCTCCTCGATGACTGCGGTCACGCTGGGACCTTCCTCGCTGGCGATGATGACTTTCTTGCCCGCGGTCAGGCTTTTGCCCTTGACCAGGGCCTCCCAGCGGCCCGCTTCCAACTCCTTTAGCAGGAACACTTCAGCCCGACCGCCCGTCTCCTTCCTCCCCAGCAGGCGGGCGGGGATGACGCGCGTGTCGTTGAGCACCAGCAGATCGCCCGGTTGCAGATAGTCGGCGATGTCATAGACATGCCGATGCTCGATCTCGCCCGTGTCCCGATGCAACACCATCATGCGGGCGTGGTCTCGGGGCTCGATGGGCGTTTGGGCGATGCGCTCGGGCGGGAGTTGGTAATCGAAATCAGAAGTGGGAATGTAGGCGGGCTGGGCGACGACCTGCGGCTCGTCGGTGGCGCAGGAATCCGTGGCGGAGATGAATTTGATGGACATGGGAAATAGGATTGGGATTAGGATTCGGATGAGGATAGTAACTGCTAACGTACTTGACTTTAGGCCGCCAAAAGCCACGAAGGCTCGAAGTTTTTCGAAGACACGAAGGAAAAATCAAGAAAAATACGTCGTGCCTTGGCTTTTCTTCGTGTCTTCGTGGCAAAAAGTGGTGGCGATACCTTAGCAGTTACTGAGGATAAGAAGATTTGATCAGTTTATCCGTGTTTCTTCTTATCCGTGTTTTTGAAGTGCGGCTTTGACGCCATACTGCATTGCGGAACACGGGATATTTTCCAATCATACTCTACGATACGCGTCCAGCGTAAGTTCCGCGGTGCGTTGCCAGGTGAATTGTGCGGCCCGAGCCAGGCCCGCGTCCCGCAGCCTCGCCCGCAGGCCTGCATCCCCCATCAATTGCAGGATGACCTGGGTCATCTCCGGGATGCTGGCGGGGTCGAACGTGATCGCGGCCTCCCCGACGACTTCGCTCAGGCCGGGCGCCCGACTGGCTCCCACCGCCGTCCCGCTGGCCATGGCTTCCAGGGCGGGCAGCCCGAAACCTTCATACTGGCTGGGGAAAATGAACGCTCGGGCCGCGGCGTAGAGCAGGGGCAAGTCATCGCCCGAGACCGGGCCCAGAAACCGCACGCTGTCCTCTATCCCGAGCGATCGCGCCAGCTCTTTCGCCTGGGGATAGCGTTCGTCCCAATGCCCGGTGATGACCAGACGGGCCTCTGCATCCAGGCCCGCGTCCATGGCCGCGCGCCAGGCCCGCACCAGCCGGGGCAGGTTCTTGTGGGGTTTGTTGGAGCCCAGGTAGAGCAGGTAGGCGTCGGGCAGGCCCAGGCGCTGGCGGAACGCGGCCAGGACTTCGGGCGGCCGGGGCCGGAAGACCGGGTCGGGCGCCAGGGGCGTGACCGTGATGCGCTCGGGCGAGATGCCGTAGAGTTCGGTAAAATCGGCGGCTGTGGCGTGGGAGATGGCCAGGAAACCGCGGGAGCTGCGGATGGCCAGCCGCTGGATGGCCTCGATCTTGAAGCGGGTGAGGCGGGGGTAGTATTGGGGAAATCGACGGGGGATGACGTCGTAGAGGGTGAGCAGGGATGGGGCGGGGACGCGCAGGGGCCGCACGTTGTAGAGGAAATGGATGAGATCGGGCCGCAGGTCGCGCATGAGGCCCGGCAACGCGGTCTGGCTGTGAGGATGGAAGATGGGGATGTCGGTGGGGATGCGCGTGAGGTTGGGGTGACGGGCCAGGCGGGCCAGGTCATAGCGGGTGTTGCGGGCGTGTCGCGCGGTCAGCACCAGCAGATCGCCCGGCAGCAGGGGAGCCAGCGCGTCGATGAGATTGAACGCGTAGCGTCCAATGCCGGGGAAGTGATCCTGGATGACGCGGGCGTCGATGAGGAGGCGCATGAAGAGTCGTGTTCCCTGCTTTGAAAATAGAGGACGCAGATTCACGCGGATAGAAGCAGATTCACGCAGATAAAATCAAAATAAAAAATCATCTGCGTAAATCAGCGTCGCGAAGCATCTGCGTCAATCTGCGTTCCCATTTTCGTCCGTCTCGGCGCGGATGCGCCCGCCGCCGGACTGATCACTGATTACTGATCACTGCTCACTCTTCCCATCCTCCCGCTTCTCCGGCCGCAAATGCGGGAAGAGGATGACTTCGCGGATGTTGTCCTGATCGGTGAGAATCATGGCGAAGCGGTCGATGCCCATGCCAAACCCGCCCGCGGGCGGCATGCCATAGCTGAGCGCGTTGATGTAGTCCATATCGACGGGCGTGGCCTCTTTGTCACCCGCTTCCAGCGCCCGGCCCTGGGCCAGAAAACGCTCCAGTTGATCCAGAGGATCATTCAATTCACTGAACGCATTGCAAAGCTCCATGCCCGCCACGAAGCCCTCGAACCGCTCCACGATATCCTTCGTGCCCGGCTTGCGCTTGGCCAGGGGTGAGACGTCCAGGGGGTAATCGATGAGGAAGGTGGGTTGGATGAGGTAAGGCTCGACGAAGTGGCTGAGGAGCTTGTCGATAAGCTTGCCGCGGCTGGCCTCGGCCGGCGCGTCGATGCCCTGCTCCCGCATGACCGCGCGCAGGCTGTCCGCATCGGGATAGAGGTCGTAATCGATGCCCGAGGCGTCGAGGATGGCCTGGCGCAGGGGGATGCGGGGCCAGGGCGGGGTGAAGTCGATCTCATGCCCCTGCCAGGTGATGACGAGCCCGCCCGTCACTTCCTTCACCACATAGGCGATCATCTCCTCGGTGCGGGCCATGACGCCGTTGTAATCGGTGTAGGCTTCGTAGAATTCGAGCTGGGTGAATTCGGGGTTGTGCTTGCGGCTGATGCCCTCGTTGCGAAAATCCCGCCCGATCTCGTACACCTTGTCGTAACCGCCCACCAGCAGGCGCTTGAGATAGAGTTCGAAGCTGATGCGCAGGTAGAGCTGCTGGTGCAGATAGTTGTGATAGGTGACGAAGGGCTCCGCGGCCGCGCCGCCATAGACAGGCTGAAGGATGGGCGTTTCCACCTCCAGAAAACCCTCGCTGTCCAGATAATCCCGGATGGCCCGGATCATCTTCGCCCGCACCTTGAACCGCTCCCGCACATCGTGATTCACCAGCAGGTCGAGATAGCGCTGACGCTGGCGCAGTTCGGGGTCGTTCAGGCCGTGCCATTTGTCGGGCATGGGCTTGAGGGCCTTGGCCAGCAGGGTGACATCCCGCACCTGACAGGTGACCTCCCCCGTCCGGGTCACGGTCATCACGCCCTTGACGCCGATGAAATCCCCCAGGTCCAGGTCTTTCTTGAAGAACCGATTGTATTTCTCCGCGCCCAGCTCATCCCGGCGCACCATGATCTGCACCTTGCCTGTGCCATCTTCGATGTGGGCGAAGGAGAGCTTGCCCATGACGCGGCGGGAGATCATGCGCCCGGTCAGAGCCACGATGTCGTTTTCGCCCAGCTCGCCCTGTTCATAAAGGGCGCGGGCCTGGGCGATGCTGTGGGTGCGCTCCACGCGCGGGGGATAAGGATCGATGCCGGCTTCGCGCAAACGGGTCAGCTTCTCCCGGCGCACGCGTTCCTGGTCGAGGAGTTCTTGTTCGGAAAGGGGATCGGGCATGGGAATGGGAACCAGTGAGCAGTGAGCAGTGAGCAGTAATCAGTGGGATGTCATTCGATGGCGATGATCTCGAAGGTGACTTCGCCGCCGGGGGTTTTCACGGTGACGACGTCACCGATTTTCTTCCCGACCAGGGCTTTGCCGATGGGCGATTCGTTGGAAATCTTGCCATCGCCCGGCGAGGCTTCGGCGGAGCCGACGATGGTGTATTGCTCCTCATCGCCGAATTCCTTGTCCACAATGGTCACGGTGCGGCCGAGCTGGACGCTATCCGCGGGCCCGTCATCGGGATCGATGATCACGGCGTATTTCAATTTTTGCTGCAATTCCATGATGCGGCCTTCGTTCATGCCGGCCTGATATTTGGCCTCGTCATAGCCTGCATTCTCGGAAAGATCGCCCTCCTTGCGGGCGGCCTCGATCTGTTTGGCGATCTCCGGGCGGCGCACGTTGATGCGCCAATCCAGCTCTTCCTTGATCTTCTTCAACCCCTCGGGGGTGAGATAGACGACTTTTTCGTTGTCTGTGGACATGGCAGGTGCTCCGATTTCGAAAATGGTCGCGGCAAACTGCTCGATATCACGGGCGTTTGTATTCCCATGTGCATGGTCGCCCCGGATTGCCGCGGATTCCACAAAAAAAGAACTGAGGCGCTGCCCAGTTCTTGGCATCGGTGGAAGTGAGCATTCATTATACAAAAACTCAGGCGAGGAAGCAAAAATGGCGAATTGGGATGACCTCCGTCAGGCATGGGCGTTTTTGTGGTAAAATAGGGCATGATGAAGTATCTTTTGACTGCAATTGCGCTCCTGGCGATGATCTTGTGGCTGACGGTTGGGGTGCAGGGATCGCCAGAATTGCCGCCCGAAGCGCCCAAACCGGACGCCTCGCCTCTGGCGGCCAGTCTGCGCGGCCTGGCCCATGCAGGGGGCCTTTCGCCCGGGCAGGAGGCCGCGGCCCGGGCCCTGGGCGTGTGGGCGGGCCCTGACCATCTGCGCGTGATCCTGGAGGCCGAGGGGCCCGTGCGCCTGCCTCCGGGCGTGGAGCTGGAACTGCGTCGGGGTGACCGATGGCAGGTGCGGGCGCTGCGTTCGGCCCTGCCAAAACTGGCCGCGCTGCCGGGCGTGCGACGCATACGTCCACCTCTGCCCCATGCGCCGGCGCTGGTCATCGGCGAAGGGCTGGCTCCGGGCGGGTTCTATCCCTGGATCAACTCGGGCTGGAATGGCGCGGGCGTGCACATCGCGGTCGTCGATCTGGGATTTGCCGGATGGCAGGGCCTCAGCCAGGCGGGCGAGCTGCCCGCGTTCGTGGGCACGCGCAACTTCCGCGCGGATGGCCAATTCGAGACCACTCAGCATGGCTCTGCCGTGGCCGAGATCGTCTATGACGCCGCGCCCGGAGCCACCATCTCCCTCTTCGCCGTGAACACCGAATTGGAGCTGGATCAGGCCGTGGATGAAGCCATCCGCCAGGGCGTGGACGTCATCGTCCATGCCATCAGTTGGTTCAACACCGGCCCGGGCGATGGTTCGGGCGCGCTGGGCGATATCGTGCGCAAGGCCGATGCTGCGGATATCCTTTGGGTGGCGGCCGCGGGCAACCAGGCCCGGCGCTATTATGCGGGCTACTTCACCCCCTCGCCTTTGCACCCCTCCCGCCATGTCTTCGCCAACAGCGACGAAGGCAACGACGTCTATCTGCAACAGGGCCAGACCGTGTGCGGCATGTTGAGCTGGGATGATTGGCCCACGACGGTGGATGACTACGATCTCTACCTCTATCGCGGCGAGCAGTGGGTGGCCCGTTCCGATGATGAACAGAACGGCGTACAGCCTCCCACCGAGGCCCTTTGCTACACCGCGGCCGAAACGGACGTCTACAGCTTCGTCATCGTCCACTATTCCCAGAATTATCCCCCTGTGCTGATGCGGCTTTTCGCAACCGGGGCTGACCTTCAGTATACGACGCCCGCAGGCTCGCTCGTCCAGCCCGCGGACGCGGCCGAAGCCCTGACCATGGGGGCGATCTTCTGGCAAGACCCTTATCCGCTGGAGCCGTTCAGCAGCCTGGGCCCCACCACCGATGGTCGCACCAAGCCCGATCTGGCCGCCTACGATGGCGTCAGCACAGTCACCTATGGCCTCAGCAATGGCGCGGGGTTCGACGAAGGCGGGACGGGCTTTTTCGGCACCTCGGCCAGCGCGCCCCTGGCGGGCGGCGCGGCCGCGCTGGTGCGCCAGCGCTATCCCGGTTGGGATACGACGGCGGTGCGGGAATTTCTCATGAACTGGGCCATCGATATCGGCATTCCCGGCCCGGACAATGAAACCGGCAATGGACGACTCCACTTGCCCGCATCACAACCCACCATCACCCCCACGGTCACGCAAACCACCACGGCCACGCCCACGTCGACCCCATCTCCGACGCCCACGCACACCCCCACGCCGACCCCGACGCCCACGGTCACGCCTACGCCAACCCCCTCCATCACCTTCACGCCCACGCCTTCCGTTCCCTGGCTCGATCTCCAGCCCGAAGGGCTGATCCCCGGCCTGCTGGCTCCCCAAACCGCGGTCATCTCCTGGGGAAATCACGACTTTGGCGACCTTTTACGGCTCAATCTGACCGGCCCCGTCCACTTTTCCGGCGGCGAAACGTCTCAAACACGAGTCCTGCCCGACGAAAGCGGCTATCTTACCATTATGATTCTGACGGATGAACCGGTGCAGCCGGGCGCATCTTTCACCCTCGACATGCGCAGCCCCCGCGCCCGACTCACTCGCGAAGGCGTCATCGCCCGCACCTGGTATCTGCCCGTGATTCGAAGATGAGAGGAGCACAGAGGACGCTGAGGTTTCACAGAGCACACAGAGAAAAGACCAAAGATTAAAGACCAAAGATCTTCACAAAAACCTGACTGAACACTGGCTTCACTGCAAAAAAGGTTACTTACCGCGGAGAACGCGGAGGACGCAGAGTTAAACTAAACGCATTTTGAAATCAGGTGTTTTCGGCCTCGGCCACCCGGAGCTGAAGCTCCGGGCTACGAAACGACGCCGGGTGAACCCGGCTTCCTGCGGCGCGCGACATGCACCGTAGCCCCAT
>JALXCB010000147.1 GCA_026991225.1 Anaerolineae bacterium
CGATGAAGAATTGCTCGCCGGCGAAGGGCTCGCGCAGCATCAGCCCATCGCTGCGGGTGACGGAAAAACTGGGTTGGCCGTCGTTGTCGAACAGGCTGACGGTGATCTCGGCGCCATTCTGGTAGAGGTAGGCGTCGTCGCCGCCATCGGCCCGGGCGACGGCGAGCGGGGAGAAGAGTCCGCAGAGCAAAATTATCAGAAACAGGTGGCGCATGGATGCAAAGCCAAAATGGATTTCCTGGCAGGTTTGCAAGCTTGCAGGTCGCAAGTGGCAGGTTCTTCTAGTCACACCCGCTACTTGCCGCCCGCCTGCTACTTGCTCCCCGCTTCTACAATCGCTTCGATGATCTGGGTGTAGCCGGTGCAGCGGCAAATGTTGCCCGTGATGGCCTGCATGGCCTCTTCGGGCGAGGGGTGGGGGCGTTCGGCCAGCAGGCTGGCGGAGGACATGATGAAGCCTGGGGTGCAGTAGCCGCACTGCACCGCGCCGTCGTGCGCGAAGGCTTCCTGCACGGGGTGGAGGCGGGCGTCATGGGCCAGCCCTTCCACGGTGACCACGTCCGCGCCGTGGGCCCGGCCCGCGGGCGTGATGCAGGCCAGCACGCTGATTCCATCCAGCCACACGGTGCAGGCGCCGCACTCCCCCTCGCCGCAGCCCTCCTTGACGCCGGTAAGAAACCCGCGCTCCCGCAGCGCATCCAGCAGGGTGAGATGGGAGGCGTCAGGGAGGGTGACCACGTTCCCGTTCAGGCGCAGGGTGACGTCGCTGTGCGCAGGCAGTTGCACCGGCTCGGACGCGGGGGGATAGTGGCCGTCGGTGTCGCCCCACAGCTTGACGGGGTCGCCGATCCAGCCCTTTCGCTCTTTCCCGGCCGCAAGCTGCTCCAACGCCCGCCGGGTGATGACCCCGGCCAGATGACGGCGGTACGCGGCCGTGGCGCGGATGTCGTCGATGGGGTGGATGGCCTCTTGAATCAGCTCGGCCGCCAGGTCGATGCGCTCGGGCGTGAGAGGATGCCCGACCAGGGCTTCCTCCGCGGCCGTGGCCCGCACGATGGTGGGCGCCACCGAGCCGAACGCGAGACGGGCCTCCCGCACGACCTCGCCGCCGAAATCCAACAGCGCGGCGATGTTCACCAGGCTGATGGCCTGGGCCCGGCGCAGCCCCACCTTGATGAACGTTCCCCGCGCGGTGGCGGGCGGCCGCGGGAAGCTGATATCCACGATCATCTCGTCCGGGGCCAGCGCGGTTTTGCGCACGCCCAGGAAGAAGTCGGGGAAGGGTAGGGTGCGGCGGCCGCGGGCCGAGGCCAGGGTAACGCGGGCGTCCAGCGCCCATAGGGCGGGGATCGTGTCGTTGGCCGGGGAGGCGGTGGCCAGATTGCCGGCGATGGTGCCGCGGTTGCGGATCTGCGGCGATCCCACTTCCCAGCAGGCCCGCAGCAGGGGCCAGGCGTGGTCGTTGATGATGGGGCTGGCCACGGCCTGGTTGTGGGTGACCAGCGCGCCAATGTGCACCACGTCCTCTTCCAGCGAGATGTGGTCCAGGCCCGGCAGGCGGGAGATGTCGATGAGGGCGCGCGGCGGGGGCGCGCCCTGGTCGATCTCTACGAGCACGTCGGTGCCGCCAGCGATGAGACGGGTCGGGCCCAGGGGCGTGTGCGCGGCCAGCGCGTCCAGGGCTTCGTCGAGGGTTCGGGGAATGATGTAGTAGGAGGTGAGCATGGGGGCCGTGTTCAATGGAAAGGTCGGCGTTTTGGGAGTTGCCTGTATTGTTACAGGATGGCGGGAAGAATGCAAGTTCGCGGGTGAGAGGGGCGAGGGGAGCAAGGTTGTCAGGGTTGGGCCTGGCGCTGGATGCCTGGCAGGTAGAGGTGATTGGGAGGATGCGCTTCCAGCAGGTTGATGACGCCGGCGCTGTTGGCCGCCAGAGAGACATAGGGCGGATGCACGTAGACGGCCAGGATGTCGTCGGGAGCGCGATAGCGAGCAATCTCGACGGGCTGGTCGGGGTTCAGGAT
Source organism: Anaerolineae bacterium (assembly GCA_026991225.1). Taxonomy (GTDB): domain Bacteria; phylum Chloroflexota; class Anaerolineae; order J102; family J102; genus M2005. The sequence continues at coordinate 2,022 of JALXCB010000147.1, forward strand.
GTCTACTACCCGCAGATCGCGACCGATGGCGACGTAGGCCCGCCCGGCGAAGAGGGACAGCGCGTGCGCCTCGCCCTGGACGCGCGGCAAGGTGATGGCTCCCCTTTCCTCGAAATCTGTCTCGTGAACCTCAAATAGTTTCAGGCCCCTATCGGTGAGCACGACCAGGCTGCCGCCCTCCTGGGCCATGTGACGAATGGGCGCGTCCAGTTCTTGTTGGGCCAAGGGCCGGTCCGGAGCATGGAGGGGGGTGAGCGTAAGCAGGCCTCGTTTAGTGAGATTTTCAGCCCAAACTGTCAGATTTTGGGGAGCAAGGGGAACGACGACCGCATCCACCGGGATGCGGGTGGTCGTGGAAATTACCTGCATGTGTTCCAGGTCTCGCAAATCGACAATCGCCGTATTGGGCCCGCGAAGGTAATCCCAGGTCAGGACGAAGCCATATCCCTGAGATTCGGCGAGGATATCGGTATTGTGATTGTATTGGTCAAAACGACTTTCCACCGGCATGGGATGACAGGGCGCCTCAGGCCCCTGACCGAGATCGGCCACGCACATGGTGGTCATGGCATGATAATCGGCGGCTTTGTGGGCAGAGCCAAGATACGCATGGGAGCCCACAAGACGAGTGAGCACGCTGGCATGGGTATAGACGCCTGTTTCCCGGGGGAGTTCGGACTGGCTGTTGTCGAGCATGCGGATGCCGAAACCATCCCAAACGAAAAGTTGGTCCCCCGTGCCGCCGATGTCTCTGGCGCGAGGCTCGCCGACGAACCGTTGGGCCACGGGGTCGATGGGCAAACGCTCCAGGGAATGGGCGTCGAAGACCCCCCATGTCCAATGATGGGGAAGGTCGGGATGACGGGGCGCGAAGGACGCCAGCACCAGGTCTTGAGACGCTGCGTATGGAGCGGCGACGCCTTCCTCGATGATTTTGTCGCCAAGGATTTGGATGTGATCGGGATCATGGGCGTCCAGTTTGAGGAGGTGGTACGTCTTGGGCGGGCCGTGGGGTTCGACACGTCGGTAATAAAGGAGGAGCACGGTAAAGATGGCGTCCCCTTCGACCGCCAATCCATACAGTTCCTTCAGAACCCCTGGCCGAAAGTAGGGGCCGTCGACTTCGAAGGCGCCCCGGGGCCGCGGATGGGATGGGTCTGAAACGTCGATGATGGCGATGCGAGACCATTCATGCTCCCAATGGCTTCTATTATGATAGCTCTTCACATAGAGGAAGTGTCCGCGCACCTGGAATCGTTGGATCACGCTCCACATGGGGAAGTTGTCATCCAGCTCGGGGAGCACGTAATAGCTGAGAAGCTCCAATCGATGGGGATCGCTGAGGTCGTAGATGGCGATGCGTTGGTTGCGCTCGAGAACGAAGGCCAGCCGATGAGCGAATTGGACGGTGCGAGGCCCGCCCGGATAGTTGATTTCGCCTATGAGTTCGGGCGCATCGGGCTGGGTGATGTCGAAGATGCGCCATCGAGAACCCTCCACCATGTAGAGGCGATCCTCATCCACCTGCACCTGGCCCGGCCAGCCGGGCATGTGGGCCGCCAGGTGGAGATGGTCGAGGTCATCGAGATCGATGATGGCCAGGCCGCCCGCCTGGAGATAGAGCCAGTGTTCTTGACGGGCCAGGGAGGTGATGTAGCCGGGCAGGGAGGGGCTTCGTCCCCGGAGTTGGGGTTGCGCGGGATCGCTGAAATCATACGCCAGCAGCCGCGTCCCCTGGGCCATGAGGAGGTGATCGTGATAGGGAAGGGCATGAGGCTGGCTTTCGGGTAAGGGATAGCCGCCCCAGGAGCCCGCTGGCTGTAAGTTCAGGTCGGGAAGGGGCGTGGGCGTGGGCGTGGGAGGAGGAGGGATGGGCGTGGGGG
>JALXCB010000148.1 GCA_026991225.1 Anaerolineae bacterium
GTTTGCGATTGGGGCGCGGTTTGGGATGCGGGCGCGGGCGTCACCGGTTCGCCCCGGGAACTGGGATCGATGATCAGAATGACCAGGGCGGCGACCACGAAAATCAGGGTGATGACAAAGGCGGTCAGCACCCATCCGAAGCGGGGAGGAAGGCGTCGTTTGCTCATGGCTCAAGTGTAACACAGAATGGTTGGTCGGGTGTGTGCCGGATGTTACAGAACATTGCAAAAAGGAATATCGCAAACTGCCGGGCTTTGTCGATGGCGGTTGACTTTCATCGCTCTTCAACAAAATTCCTGATATGGGAATGACCCTTACTTTCTTTTTTGTGAAATAGGATTAGAATGAATGCATCGTGTGAAGTTATATTCACTATTCTAACTGTAAAAAATTTGTAATTTCTCATATTCTCTTCCACTACAAGGAGGCATAGCACGCTATGGCGCTCGATACGGCCACGACCGGCGTTTTTCTCACAGAATCCGCAGCGATGCGGTTGAAGCAGATCATGACTGAAAAGGACATTCTCGACACCCACGGCCTGCGCGTCTTCGTCCAGGGCGGCGGATGTGGCGGCATGCAGTACGGCATGACTTTTGATGATTGCTGCACAGAGAACGATGAAGTGTATGAGCAGCATGGTCTGAAAGTGTACGTAGACCCGGTCAGCCTCTTCTACCTGAACGGTTCGCAGATCGATTACATCGACGATCTCATGGGCGGCGGTTTTCATATCGAAAATCCCAATGCAGTCAGTTCCTGTGGATGCGGCAGCTCTTTCAAGACGGCGCAAACCCACGACGGACAGACTGTTCAGGGCGGCACTTGCAGTCACTAGGCTTTCCCTCCCACACACCACACACGCCCGAGCGGCTCCTCCCTCCTCCGAAGCCCGGCCTTTTGGTCGGGCTTTTCGTGTTATAATGGAAGCGGCGACGATGCGCGCCGATACGGATGAAAACGCCTCGCGGCCAGGGCGGCCCGGGAAGCCAGTCACGTAATGCGTAATGCGTGATGCGTGACGACCTCACGTTTCACGTTTTCACGCATCACGCCCGTTGCAGGCTCGCCCAACGTCGGCCTGGCGATCCTCAATCCGAATCCTAATCCTATTTTCAAAGCAGGAGGCGAGGCCATGCCCCAGATTTCCAGGAAAGACATCCGCCAACTCGGCCCCTATCTCTACGAAATCCCCCAGAGCTTTCGGGCCGATATGCGCGTGCCCGCCCGCATTTACGCGGACGAGATCATCCTCGAAGCCTCCCTCAAGGACAAATCGCTCATCCAACTGGTGAACACGGCCACCCTGCCCGGCATCGTCGGCTACGCCCTCTCCATGCCCGACATCCACCAGGGCTACGGCTTCCCCATCGGGGGCGTGGTCGCCACCCGGGTGGAAGACGGCGTCGTCTCGCCCGGAGGGGTTGGCTACGACATCAACTGCCTTGCAGGAGACGCGCGCATCCTGCATGAACACGGTTACACCCGGCCCATTGCAGACATGGCCCGGGAATGGAAAGACGCCCGGCTTGCCTGCTTCCGTCTGAACGAGGCGCAGCCGGACGCGGCTCGGCCCGCATTGTGGTTCGGCAGGTCGCCCCATGCGCCCGTGCTGCGGCTGGAAACCGCCAGCGGAGAAACCATCCTCGCCACCGCGGACCACCCCTTCTGGACGCCAGACGGCATGGTGGAAGCGGGCAGACTGCACCCTGGAGACCGCGTGGCCCTGTTTCCTCTCCATGGCGTCCCCTACGAAGCGCCGCCCCAGGAAACGTTGGTGGATGAGGCCGGGCTGAGGGTTTTTCTGCGCAAGCTGGGCAAGGGCGATCGCGGTAACGCTGCCGGGCAGATCATCCGGGCCCTCAAGCGGCGCGGATTGCTGCCCCTGCGCTACGACTCGCCCGCCACGCCTTATCTCATCAAACTCCTGGGCTTCCTGTTCGGAGATGGCTCGGTCTATTTCCAGGCCGATGGCAAGGGCGTCGTCGCGTTTTACGGCGACCCCGCCGACCTGGAGAGCATCCGCAGGGATGTCATGGCCATTGGCTTCACACCCAGCCGCATCTACACCCGCACGCGGGATCATGAGATCGCCACGACCTATCAGCGCTACGCGTTCCAGCGGGAAGCGGCCTGGTTCAAGGCGTCCAGCACGGCGCTGGCCGCCTTGCTGGCCTATCTGGGCGCGCCCGTGGGTGAGAAGGCGTCGCAGGCTTACGAGGCCCCCGGCTGGCTGGAACGCGCGCCTCGATGGCACAAACGGTTGTTCCTGGCGGCGCTGTTTGGCGCCGAACTCAGCGCGCCCCAGACCATCTCGGGCCACGCCGCCAATCTGGCCGCGCCCGTCCTTTCCATGAACAAACGGGAACAGGTGATGGCGAGCGGGCGACGGTTCCTGGAGACGCTGGCCCGCTGGCTGGGGGAATTCGAGGTACAGACAAGGCCCATCCAAACGCGCATGGAACAAACCAATCGGGATGGCAGCCGATCGGTGCGGCTGCGACTGGTCATCTCCGCGGCTCCCGACAATCTCATCCGTCTGTGGGAGAACGTCGGGTATGAATACAACGCCAAGAGGCGCTATTTGGCCGCAGCCGCGGTCCAATATCTCAAAATCAAGCAGAAGCACATTGCGGCCCGGGAAAACGCAGCCCAAGAGGCGCAGGCGCTGGCTCGGGAGGGCGTTTCAGTGGGGGATATCGCGGCGTCCCTGGCGGGCGTCGAGGTCAATCGCCGCTTCATCGAGCGTTCCATTTACGAGGGACGCAAGACCGCCCCGCGCGTGGCCCAGACTTTTCCCGCATTCTCCGAATTCCTGACGGAAGTCACGGCCGGGCTGGGGCGCAGCGGGATGGTTTGGGACGAGATCGTCCGCATCGAGGAGGCGCCCTATCAGGGGCTTGTCTACGACTTCACCATGGATCATCCCGACCACAATTTCGTGGCCAACGGGTTTGTGGTGTCCAACTGCGGCGTGCGGCTGCTGGCCTCGGAGATGGAGGAAGGGGAGGTGCGCCCCTATCTGGATGACCTGGCCACGATGCTCTATCAGCATGTGCCCAGCGGCGTGGGCGTGGGCGGCTTCCTCAAGCTGAAGAAGAAAGAGCTGGATGAGGTGCTGGAGGAAGGCGCTCGCTGGGCGTTGAAGCGAGGCTACGCCACCCACGATGACCTCATGCACACCGAGGAGGGCGGTCGACTGGAGGCCGCCCGCGCGGACAAGGTCAGCGACCGGGCCAAGGAGCGGGGCCGGGGCCAGATCGGCACCCTGGGCGCGGGCAATCATTTTGCGGAGATCGACGTTATCGACGAGATTTTCGATGAGGACGCGGCCTATGCGTTCGGGCTCTTTCCCGGCCAGGTGGTGGTGCAGATTCACTGCGGCTCGCGTGGGCTTGGGCATCAGGTCTGCACCGACTATGTGAAGCGCTTCCAGGGCGTGATCAAGCATTATGGCATCACCCTGCCCGACCGCCAGCTCGTCTGCGCGCCCATCCAATCGCCCGAAGGCCAGGATTATCTGGCGGCCATGGCGGCCGCGGCCAACTTCGCCTGGGCCAACCGCCAGCTTCTCACCCATCAGACCCGTGAGGCGTTCATGAAGGCGCTGGCGGGCAAGGTCAAGGGTTGGGATTTGCGGGTGGTCTACGATATCGCCCACAACATGGCCAAGATCGAGACGCACGAGGTCGATGGCGAGAAGGTGCGGGTGTGCGTGCATCGCAAGGGGGCCACGCGGGCGTTCGGGCCCGGCAACCCTGTGCTCCCGCCCGATTACATGGATGTGGGCCAGCCCGTGCTGGTGCCCGGCAGCATGGGCACTGCCTCCTATGTGCTGGCGGGCGCGCCGGGCGCCATGCGCCAGACCTTCGGCTCCTCTTGCCACGGCGCGGGCCGTCAGATGAGCCGCAAGGCGGCCAAGCGGGCCGTGCAGGGCGGCGCCTTGCGGCTGGAACTGGAGGAGCAGGGCATTGCCGTGCGCGCGGGCAGCCTGCGCGGTTTGGCGGAAGAGGCCCCTATCGCTTATAAAGATGTGAGCCGCGTCGTGGATATCGTGCACAACGCGGGCATCGCCCGTAAAGTCGCCCGCCTCCGCCCCATCGCCGTCGTCAAAGGATAAGACCTCATGCCCTTCATTACCATCCAGAACCAACGCCTGCACTACGCCGAACATCGCGACGATCCCCGCACGCCGCCCATGCCTCTGGTGCTTGTGCATGGCGCGGGCGGCAATCTCTACCACTGGCCGCCCGGCCTGCGCCGCCTGCCCGGCTATGACGTCTACGCCCTGGACCTGCCCGGCCACGGCAAATCAGAAGGCCCGGGCCGCGGCAGCATCGACGAGTATGTGTCGGTGGTGTACGACTGGGCGCGGGCGTTGGACCTGCCGCCCTTCGTGCTGGCGGGCCATTCCATGGGCGGCGCTATCGCCCAGACCTTCGCGCTCACCCATCCCGACATGCTCAAGGGGATTGTTCTGGCGGCCACGGGCGCGCGGCTGCGCGTGCATCCCAAAATCCTCGATGGCATCCAGCAGGACATGGCGGGCGTGGGGGAGATGCTGGTGGATTGGGCCTACGGGCAGAAGGCTACGCCCGAGCAGAAACGCCAGTTCCTCAAGCAGTTCCTGGCCGTGCCCCAGGACGTCATGTATGGCGATTGGGCCGCGTGCAATGTCTTCGATATCCGCGACCGCTTGGGCGAGATTAGCGTCCCGGCCCTGGTCATCTCGGGCACGATGGATGTGATGACGCCCGAGAAATATGGCCGTTACATGGCGGAACGCATCCCCCATGCAGATTTCGCGCTGATCGAAGGCGGCGGGCACATGCTCATGCTGGAGCAGCCCCAGATGGTCACCCAGGCCATCCGCGGCTTCCTGGACCGCCTGCGTGCGGATTCATCTCACGCAAAGACGCCAAAGGCGCAAAGAAAGATTTAAAATTGTATCCGCGTCCCCCTATCCGTGTTTCCTAAAATATCAGGCCAATGACCACCTCCCGCACGGAAATCCTCGCCCGCATGCGCCGGGCCAAACAGCGGGCGTTGCTGCCCGACGTCACCGGACTCACCCCGGCCCCGCCCGAGCCTCCGCCTTTCGACCGCCCTCTGGCCGACGTGTTCGCCGAGGCCCTGGCCGCGGTGCAGGGCGAGCTGCATCGCTTCGACACCGTAGACGCTGTGGCCGATTTCGTGGCGGGAATCTGCCAGAAGCAGGGGCAGAGTCAGGCGCTGGGGTGGGATGATCTGCCTCTCCCCGGTCTGGCCGAAGCCTTGCAGGCCCGAGGCGTCGACCTCATTCCCAGCCGTCTGAGCGATCCCGACCGGAAGGAGAACTACGCGCGGATGCGGCATCTGCTGGTGGGCGTGACGGGCGCGGCCGCGGGCCTGGCCCGCACCGGCAGCATCGTCCTCCACGCGGGCGCAGCTCACGGGCGCCTCGCCTCCCTCCTCCCCGACATTCATATCGCCCTGCTCCCTCACGACCGCCTCTATCCCGACATCGCGGCCTGGATCGCGACCGACGAGGCCGCGGCCCGCATCGCCGCCAGCAGCAACACCGTCATCATCACCGGCCCCAGCCGCACCGCAGACATCGCCCAGACCCTCACCCTGGGCGCACACGGGCCTCGCGAACTGCATGTGGTGTTGATCCGTAAGTAGCGTTGGCGGCGCTTGTGAGAGGATCGCTAAACCGATGTTGTTCGAGGTGACCACCGACGTAAAACGTAAAGCGTGAAACGTGAGGGCCTTACGCATCACGCATCACGTTTCACGGCCTGGCCGCCCGCCCATGATACCCTTGTTGTTTCCTCGAATTAACCGCCTTTCCCCATGAGCGACACCATCACCATCCACCCCATGACCATGAACGATTACGAGGAGGCCATGGCGCTGTGGCGGCGCACCGAAGGCATGGGCCTGCGGCCCGCAGACGCGCCCGAGCATATCGCCCGCTTTCTGGAACGCAATCCGGGCCTGAGTTTCGTGGCCAGGGATGGGGAGACGCTGGTGGGGACTGTGCTTTGCGGGCACGACGGGCGACGAGGCTATCTCCATCATCTGGCGGTGGAGCGGGCGTATCGGCGGCAGGGCATTGGCCAGGCATTGGTGGAGGAGGTGCTGGAGGCGCTGCGGGCCATTGGCATCAACAAATGCCATTTGTTCGTGATTAAGGAAAACCGGGCCGCAATCGATTTCTGGCAGCATATCGGCTGGGAATGGCGGCAGGATATCGTGATCATGTCCCACTACACGGGCGCGCTGGAAACGCCTTCGTCGGAAAATCGCTCATGAGCGAAAAGCGCAGGCGCAAACCGGGCACGAAGACCTCCTCTTTCGGCGCGGGCAGCCGGGCGAATCACGACGCCAGCTTTTTCTACGCCAGCCGCATGTATCGCCATCTGCCCGGCGTGGATGAAACCAGTCCCTACATCGAAAATCCCCTGCCCGCCGACGTTTTGGACGCTATCATCCCGGGCGATAGCCGTCGCATGGACGCCCTGCCCGATCAGAGCGTCCACCTCATGGTCACGTCACCCCCCTACAACGCCCGCAAGACCTACGACCAGGACCTGACCCTGGACGAGTATCTGGACCTGTTGCGGGGCGTGTTTCGAGAGGCCTATCGCGTGCTGGTGATGGGCGGCCGGGCCTGTATCAATGTCGCCAATCTGGGCCGCAAGCCCTACATTCCCCTGGCCAGCTTCATCAATCAGATCATGATCGAAGAGGGCTTTTTGATGCGAGGGGAGATCATTTGGGATAAAGGCGGCAGCGCCGGGACTTCCACCGCATGGGGAAGCTGGCAATCGGCCAGCAATCCCATCATCCGCGATGTGCACGAATACATTCTGGTCTTCTCCAAGGGGCGCTTCAAGCGAGAACGGTTGGGCCGGGAGAACACCATCAGCCGGGATGATTTTCTGGAATTGACCAAGAGCGTGTGGCGATTCCCCACGGAATCGGCCCGCCGGGTGGGGCATCCCGCTCCCTTCCCGGTGGAACTGCCCCGACGACTGATCGAACTCTACACCTTCAAAGATGAGATCGTGCTTGATCCCTTCATGGGCAGCGGATCCACGGCGCTGGCCGCGCTGCAAACGGAACGACACTTCGTGGGATACGACATCAGCCCGGAGTATATCGAGTTGGCCCGGAAGCGCATTGCCGCGTTTCGCAATGAAAAAGAGCCGGGAGATTGAACGCCGGCTCTTGATCGGGCGAGGGAATGACATTAGTGACTATACAGGTATCCAGCAAAATGCTCTGCCACGAAGGCTCGAAGGGACGAAGACAATGCAGGTTTGCAAGTTTGCAGGTCGCAAGTGGCAAGTCCTTCTGGCTGCGATGTTTTTCACCTGCTACTTTTCCTCGTCGTGCCTTCGTGTCGTCGTATCGTCGTGGTTTTTTGCCTTGCTAGCCTTGCAATGAGAGGGTGCGTGTATAGTTACTGAGATTATTCGGTTTGATACGGCGCTTGGGCCCGTTCGGGCGGGCAGACGAGCCCTTTGCCCTTGTCGTTCATGTGAACCTGCTGGGTGTTGCCGTTCACTTGCGTGGTGACCAGATAACCGGGCGTCAGCACCTGCGCATACATATTGCCAGGCTCCGGGCAGCCCAGCGAGGCGTCGCGCCAGGTGACTGATTGCACTGAGAGGACGGTGACATCATCGGCGGGGACGTGCAGCGTGCTGGCGACCAGGTCCGTCGCTTTGTTGGCGATATCCTGGTATTCCGCCGGGATCTCGGGCGCTGGGGCCGATGCCAGTTGTTCGGGCGACGTCGCCTGTTGCTGCTGGTAGACGATCAGGCCCGCGCCAACCACCACAACGGCGGCCACGATGACGATGATGACAATTTTACGGGTATCCATGTCGGGAAAACTCCTCTGGTTTTGCAGAATGCGGTTCGGGAGAGAATGTCTGGTATGGGAAAGTTGGGATCTGACCTCATTATGGAGACGGATTCGGACGTTGACGGGTTCCCGTTTTTCGTATCCGTCGCGAAGCTTTGCTCAGTCGCATGAAAAACTGGTAAGAAATTACGTAGAAATACGCATTGACTATCTTTGGATGACTGGTTACAATGAAACATGCAAGATGTTGTTACCCTTTGGCGAGGAGGGTGACAACGATCAAGGCGAGAGGGTGTTCACAGGTGGCCAAAGTGGTATTTTTTCATTCTGGGGTTTTTGGGTGGAGCGAGGCCCGAAAGAGCCTCGCTCTTCTTTTTTCTCCTTAAACTAAACGCATTTTGAAATCAGGTGTTTTCGGCCTCGGCCACCCGGAGCTTCAGCTCCGGGCTACGAAACGACGCCGGGTGAACCCGGCTTCCTGCGGCGAGCGACCTGCGCCGTAGCTCCATTTATGGGGCGTCGTTTTTAGCCCGCAGGTTCACCTGCGGGCGGCGGCGCGGCCAGAGAATCGCCTTTCACTGATGATCCAATGCGAACCAAAAGCCTTGGTTTCAATTTGCTTTCGGTTTAGGCGAGTTCGGCCTGGGCCGCGGCCAGGGCGACGCCCGGCTCCACCGCGTATCCGGCCCGCCGCAGGCCCGCTTCCACCGCGGCCAGCGCCGTCATCACGTCGGAACGGCTGACCGCGCCCATGTGACCGATGCGGAAGTATTCGCCTTTGATGGCGGGATGCAGTCCCCCGGCCAGGATGGCGCCCTCCTCGCGCACGAACTTGAGGAAGCTGGCGTCGATCCCTTCGGGATAGCGGGGACAGGTGAGGGTGTGGGCCGCGTGGGCCATGTCCGTGGGAACCTGTCCCAGGCCCATGGCGGCGACGCCCGCCTTCACCGCGTTGCTCAGGCGCACATGCCGCTCGAAGACGTTTTCCATGCCCTCGTCCAGGATCTGGCGCAGGCTGACCGCCAGGGCCATGACCAGATTGACGGCGGGCGTGGCGAAATAGCTGGCCTTGCGGGCCTCGTAGGCCTCCATGATGGGCAGCCAGTAGCCCCAATCGCTGTAATAACTCCCCACCGGATGCGTACGGCCCAGCCATCGGGTCTTGGCCATGGGCGAGATTACCAGCAGGCCCAGCCCCGGCGGCACGCCAATGGCCTTCTGTGAGGCGGTGAGATACACGTCCACGCCCCAATCCTCCTGCCGCATTTCCTCCGCGGCCGCGGCGCAAACGCCATCCACGATAACCAGCGCGCCCGCATCCTTGGCCACGGCGGTCAACCCCCTGACGTCGGTGAGCACGCCGGTGGAAGTGTCCACGTGGGTGATGGTGACCAGCTCGTAAGCGTCCCGGGCCAGAGCCCCGCGTAGTTGCTCGGGCGTGATGGTCTCGCCCGGAGGAGCGTCGAGCAGGGTGACCTCGCCGCCATAACGCCGCACGATGTCGGCCATGCGCTGGCTGAAGTAGCCCGTGCCCACCACCATGACGCGGTCGCCGGTCTCGACCAGGTTGGCCACGGCGCTGTCCATGGCCAGGGTGCCAGAACCGGCCAGGATGAAGGGTTGGTAGTCGGGGCCAGCCAGAAAGACTTTGCGCAGGTCTTCCAGGGCCTGACCAAAGATATCGATGAATGCGGGGTCCACGTGGCTGGGCGTGGGCCGGGCCATTGCGGCCATGACCTCGTCGGTGAATTCGATGGGGCCGGGGATCATAAGGCGGGGGCGAGTCATGTAGTTTTTCTCCTTTGTTGGAATGTATCCGGGAGCGGGAAGTCAGTAACCGGTGTTCAGTAATCAGTGATCAGTGATCGGTTTTGGGAATGTCGGGATTGAGCCAGTCGAAAAGAGATTCGCCCGCGAGGCGATGGCCGCGTTGGTTCCAGTGGCCGTCGATAGGGAAGAACAGGGTGGGGCCGTTCCAGGCCCGGAAGACGGGCAGCAGGTCGAGATAGGGCGTATCCTGGCGCTGGAGGATGGCCGCCAACATGGCGTTGGGCTGATCCAGGTCCCATTGAGTCGCCTGCATGGCGGGGAAAGCCTGCATGATGTGCCGCCAGACCGCGGGCTCGACCTGAAGTTGGGCGGGAATGACGACGACGCGTAGCGTCGCCCCATCCGCTTCCACCTCCTTTTTCATCTCCGCCAGCAGCGCCTCGGTGATGCGCCAGCCCTCCTGCCAGGGTTCATCCAGCGGCGTTTTGTAGACGCCATAGGCCAGGGGGATGTAGTCGGGGCCCTGTCGGGCGTTGCGGGTCTCCGAGCCAGGCTCGATCAGTCCCCATTGGGCCAGTTTCAGGGCGAAGCCGGGGGCGATGACGCGCAGGCGGGGGATGAAATAGCGATAAAACGCGGAGCGCTGCAATAACGGCAGCAAAAAGGCCAGGGGCGGATGCTCGGGAATGAGTTGTTGGCCGGATTCCGATGCGCCTGTCTCACTCCCCAGCCCGGCTTCGGATCCCACCGGCTGGTTGTGCAAGACCAGTTCGCCATCCTCCAGCAGGAAAAAAGGCTTCTTCACCCCGCCGAAGTTCTTGCTTTCCAGGGCGATGGCATTGTTCATGATATCATTGCCCGGGAAAAAGGCCAACAGCACCATGTCGGGCTTGTATTTCCGCCCGATTTCCCGATAGAAAAGCAATTCCTGATCCGTGCCCCACCCGGCCACGCCCGCATTGATGACCTCCACCCGCTTCCCCGCGGCGTTCAGCTCCTCCTCCAGGATGCTATGGAAAGTCGCATCCATGGGCACGCGCAGCCCTTCGGCAAAGGAATCGCCCAAAACGAGGATGCGATAGACGCCCTTGGGTTTTTCCAGCGCGTACTCCTGGTCTATGAGCCCGGCGCTGTTGACTTTGGCGTAGGCGTTGTATTCGCCCGGAGGATTGAAATAATAGCCCTCGGCGCCGGGCGCGTGGAACCAGCCGAACCGCTCGTCATCCTGCCAGAAAAAGGCGGGTTCGCCCGCGGGCGGGGTCTTGCCCGTGATGCGCACGGCCGCTTCCAGCAGCCCGAAGGCCAGGAGGACGCCGAAGAGGATGAAGATGAGGGGAATCAGGAGCTTACGGGCCATGCGGGCATTGTACCCCGCGAAAGGTTGGTTGCGAAAATCGGCCCCGCGCTCCGAAAAAGCCAGGTGATCGGGAACCCGGGGCTTGGAGAAACGCCCGGTCTTCCGGTGATACTGTTGACAAACTCCAAGCAGGCTACAAAACAACCCGGCAGAGGCGACGATCCGCCAACGCTGGCCCCTCCCCTGCTCTGACCCTCTCACAAGGGTAGGTTCTTACACGCCGTCCAAAATTCGAGGTGAGACTTGCGATTCGCTGAAATTTCTTGTAACTACTAAGGTGTCGCCACCACTTTTTGCCACGAAGACGCGAAGAAAAGCAAAGGCGCGACGTGTTTTCTTCATTTTTCCTTCGTGTCTTCGAAAAACTTCGAGCCTTCGTGGCTTTTGACGGTATAAAGCCAAATACGTTAGCAGTTACAATTTCTTGGTAACTACTAAGGTGTCGCCGCCACTTTTTGCCACGAAGACACGAAGAAAAGCGAAGGCACGACGTATTTTTCTTTATGTTTCCTTCGTATCTTCGAAAAACTTCGAGCCTTCGTGGCTTTTGGCGGTATAAAGCCAAATACGTTAGCAGTTACAATTTCTTGAGGAAAGGCGGCTTTTGGGAGCCTTGCCCCCTCCAACCTCTCCCCGAGCTGCGCTCGGGGGGGAGGCCATCCTCTTCAGAACGAGGTCTCAGACCCTGATTTTCCGCCTCCAGGACAACGCTGGGTCCGAAATCAGGATCAAAAATCAGGGAAAATGGGAAGAAAGACCTCCCTCCTCCGCAGAGGCGCGTAGGCGGCCTGCGGGGGAGGCCGGGGAGGGGGTAAGACCGGGCGTCAGCACCCTCTCCCCGCCTTTTTACGTCGAACTTCCCATGATTTTCAGCGAATCGCCCATGAAAGGTAGGACTTCTGCGCGTTATTTCGTCATAAAACCCACCATTTTCCGAGTCCTCGTTGTGGTTTCCGGTAACCTACCCTTGTGAGGGGTCGGGGAGGGGGTGAAAAGACACGGCAAACGCATATGCAACGTTTTGCCAGTCAGTCAGCTTTGGGGGTCTGCCGAGACCTCCGAGGTCTCGACGACGTGGCCCCGCATAGAGGGATGGCGTCGCCCGCGGGCGCGCCAATCCCCGGCCCCCCTCCTTCTCAAACTTTTCCAGATTGCGACTGGCATGTATCATAATAAGCAAACGGGTTCATTCCATGTTGTCTCGTTTTTGGAAGGGCGGGAGTTGTCTTAATGGACGAGTATCTCGCTGTCACGATATTCTCACTGCAGGAATCCAACCAGTTTCTCCAGGAGTTACTATGAAGATCAAACATATTGGCCTCTTGGCTTTCGTTATATTCCTAGTATCGGGAATGATGTTGGCGGTCGTTTTCGGCCTTTTCGATGAGCCCAGCCGCGCTATGACAGGCTCCTCCTGGCAGGTGGCCTGGAAATCGACTGGCGAGGTCTATGATTTTCACGCTTTCGATGATCATACCGCCATTGGGGTGGGCAGTGACGGCATGGTGATTCGCACCGAAGATGGCGGCGTCAGTTGGCGCTATCTTTCGGTGGATACCAGGTTCGATCTGCGATCCGTCGATTTCACTTCGCCTCGTCAGGGGCTGGCCGTAGGCGATGGTGGCGTCCTCTTCCGTACGGAAGATGGCGGGGAGACCTGGTTGCCCGATGATACGGGCGCCGGCGTGGATTTGTTTGCGTTGGACATGATCGATGAGCAACATGGCTGGGCGGCTGGCGCCC
>JALXCB010000149.1 GCA_026991225.1 Anaerolineae bacterium
CCCCGACACTGCCCCGTCCCACGCCCACCTGGACGCCCGAGCCCAGCGACATCCGCCGCCAGGTCACCTACCGCCACGGCGTAAACGGCTATCAGGGCGCGTCCGACACGTTCATCAACGCATGGTCGGATGAAAGCAACTACGCCCGCTCCGAGACCCTGCGATCGAGGTCATCCAAGTCGCAGCGGGCCATGATCCAGTTCAAAGGCATCAGCCTGCCCGCAAACGTCACCCTCGACCGGGCCTATCTTGACATTTACAGCCTCGACCGCAGCAATGACGCCAATTTCTACGTACGCACGTTCGAGATGAAGACCCGCTGGGACGCCAACGCGGCGACCTGGCGCAAGGCTACCAGTTCCACGAATTGGGTGAACGCGGGCCTGGCCGCGGACAACGATTACGTCACCCCTTACACCGACTTCTCCTTCGAAAATCAGGGCGTTGGCCACTGGATTCGCCTGGATGTCACCAAAGCGGTCCGTCACTGGCTGGAAGATCCCAGCGCCAATCACGGCCTGCTCATCGACATCTACAGCACCGCAGACGTCGCCATCGACTTCGCTTCTTCGGACTACGGCGATTCCAGCTATCGCCCCCGGCTGGTGCTGGCGTATTACGATCCCAACTATGCGCCGCCCACGGCCACGCCCACGCCCGATCGCACCGCCACGCCCCAGCCTTCGCCCACCTCGCCGTCGTCCAGCACACGCGACCTCACCGCCTATCGACTCAGCCCCGCCATCGATGGCGACCTGAGCGACTGGCCCCTGACCAACGGCATCGACATGGACCAATACAACGCCACCACCCTGGGCGGCTTTGTGGCGCCCGCGGGCCGCGGCGACGCCAGCGTCTCCGTATGGGCGGGTTGGGATGAGAATTACCTCTATTTTGCCGCTCGCGTGCGGGATGACATACGCTTTGTGGATAGCTCCGACATCTGGAAAGATGACGGCGTCGAATTCGCGCTGGATGGCGAGCATGACGACGACTCCTTCAGCGCCAGCAAGGGCGACCATCAGTACACGGTTCGCCGCGACGGCCTCGTACAGGATCGAAGCGCCAATACCAACAAGGTCACGGCGGCGGTCAAAGAACGCAACGATGGATTCGATATCGAGATCGCCATCCCTCGGTCCGAGCTGGGCGGGGCGGCCCTCGCGCCCGGCGCGGTCATGGGCTACAATATCGGCTTGAACGATGATGATGACGGGGGCGAGCGGGACAGCCATCTCATCTGGTCGGGCGACAACACCTACAGCGGGGCGGAGAAATTCGCCAATCTGAAGCTTGCGGACGAAGGCGCGCCGGCCACAGCCACGCCCACCCCCACGCGACCTCCGACGCATACGCCAACCCCAACGCCCACTCCCAATCCGGTCACCGTCACCCGTCGCCCCGTGGCTGATTCCCACTTCAGCCAGTGGCATCCCTACGACAATTTCGGCGGAAAAGAGGTCATCAGCGTGCGCTCCGCCAACGTCTCCGACGCCTTCCTGCGTTTCGACCTCTCCGACATCCCCATCGGTTCGCGGGTCACTGAGGCGCGGCTGGAACTGAACCTCATTTCCACCACCAACAGCAACGCGCTCACCGTCGAGGTGCAACGGGCCAATCGGGCGTGGACCGAATCGGGCCTCACCTGGAACAACGCCAGTGAAAACGTCCCCTGGAAAGGCGGCGGCGCGTCCGCCATCCCCGAAGACCGCGAAGGCAAGACCTACGCCAGCCTCACCATCCACGAAGACGCCTCCTCCCTGGCGCTGGACGTCACCAAACTGGTGCAGACATGGATCGAAGACGGCGTCCCCAACAATGGGCTCATCCTGCATGGAGAAAGCTGGGGGCAGGTGCAGTACAACTTCGCCAGCCGGGAGCGAGGAGATGCGAACCTGCGCCCGCGGCTGGTGATCACCTATCTGCCTTACGGCGGGCCCCCCGCGCCCACGGCCACGCCTGTCCCCACACGGACGCCCACGCCCACCTTCACCCCGCGGCCCAGCGCCACCGCAACGCCCACGCCCACAGCCACCTTCACCCCCGCGCCCACGGCCCCTCCTGACGCCATCAAGGAAGTTACATTGCGTTCTAAGGCAGACACGCACATCAACCAGTGGTATCCCGATGACAGTTTCGGCTCCGAGACGGTGATGCGGGTGCGCAGCAGCGACATCCATCAGGCCCTGATCCGCTTCGATCTCTCCTCCATTCCGCAAAACGCCATTGTGGACGAGGCCGCGCTGGAGTTGACCGTGGTGGGACGCTCCAACGCCAACTATCTCACCGCCAACGTTTACACCCTGCGACGGGCCTGGAAGGAATACGAAGCCACCCACAAACGCGCGGCCCGCGGTCGGGCCTGGGAAGTGGCCGGGGCCCACGGAAACTCGGATCGCAACCCCGACCTCATTGACGCCCAGCCTTTGCCCGCCAGCGGCCTCGTCCGCTTCGATGTCGTCCGGGCGGCGCAAGAGTGGGTCAGGAATCCTGGATCCAATCAGGGATTCATCATCGGCGGAACCTCCTCCGGTTCGGTGTATTACAGCTTTGCCTCACGCGAAAACTACAATGCCAACGACCGCCCGCGCCTCATCGTGCGTTATCATATTCCGCCCACGCCCACGCCAACCCCCACCTTCACGCCCACTCCGACCTTCACCCCGACGCCCACCTTCACCCCAACCGCCACCTTCACGCCCTCGCCCACGCCCTACATCATCCCCACATCCACGCCCGGCGCGCCCAAACGCATCGAAGCCCCTTATGGAACAGCCACCATCGACGGCAACCTGGATGAGTGGGATGAGGATGGCTTCATGGCCGTCGACTCGGGATCGGTCCACCGCATCAACGATCCCAACGGCAAGCTCGCCAGCCCGGTGGATAGCAGCGCCCTGGTGCAGGTGCGCTGGGATGACGCGCACCTCTACTTCGCCTTCGACGTGCGGGATGACCGCATTCGCGTGGACAGCAGCGACATCTGGAAGGATGACAGCTTCGAGCTGGGCCTGGATGGCGAGCGGGACAAGGACGCGTTCAGCGCCAGCGGCGGCGACCATCAATACACCATCCGTTACGACGGCTGGGCCGCGGACCGAGGCCTCGATATCGACAACCCCGATGTGCGCTGGGCCGTGCAGCCCAATGACCACGGTTACCAGATCGAACTGGTCGTCCCCCTTTCGGCGCTGGGGGTCAGCAGCCTGACCTCAAACCAAATTTTGGGCGTCGATTTCGCGGTCAACGACGATGACGATGGCGGCGAGCGAGACAGCCAGCTCGTTTGGGCCAGTTGGTCCACTTACAGCGACGCGGCCGCTTTCGGCGAGCTTGTGCTGAAAGGCGCGCCGCCCACGCCCATGCCAACGCCCACCCGAGCGACGACGCCCATTCCCACATCCACGCCCGGCGCGCCCAAACGCATCGAAGCCCCTTATGGAACAGCCACCATCGACGGCAACCTGGATGAGTGGGATGAGGATGGCTTCATGGCCGTCGACTCGGGATCGGTCCACCGCATCAACGATCCCAACGGCAAGCTCGCCAGCCCGGTGGATAGCAGCGCCCTGGTGCAGGTGCGCTGGGATGACGCGCACCTCTACTTCGCCTTCGACGTGCGGGATGACCGCATTCGCGTGGACAGCAGCGACATCTGGAAGGATGACAGCTTCGAGCTGGGCCTGGATGGCGAGCGGGACAAGGACGCGTTCAGCGCCAGCGGCGGCGACCATCAATACACCATCCGTTACGACGGCTGGGCCGCGGACCGAGGCCTCGATATCGACAACCCCGATGTGCGCTGGGCCGTGCAGCCCAATGACCACGGTTACCAGATCGAACTGGTCGTCCCCCTTTCGGCGCTGGGGGTCAGCAGCCTGACCTCAAACCAAATTTTGGGCGTCGATTTCGCGGTCAACGACGATGACGATGGCGGCGAGCGAGACAGCCAGCTCGTTTGGGCCAGTTGGTCCACTTACAGCGACGCGGCCGCCTTTGGCGAGCTTGTGCTGAAATAGCTAAAAAACAACAGGGGATGGCCGAATGGGAAACGCCTTCCACAATCCGGCCATCCCCTGTCAATTTTGGGGAATGACAATCCGTCAGGCTTCGGACGCTTGCAAGGGCGAGAAGATATCGATCATCAGCCAGGGGTCGCCCAGGGGGTAGAGGATGGGGTATGTGGCTCCGTGATCGATGTATTCCTGCACTTTGGCCTTGACTTCCTCGGGCGTGCCGCTGGCGGTGATGCGCTGCACCAGGTCATCGGGAACTAGGTGCATGGCCTTGTGGATTTGCTCTTCCGTGGCCGGCCAGCCCAGGATGGATTGAATCTCTTGCACCACTTCGGGTTTGACGCCGCTGGCTTTGGCAATGTGAGGCTGCTGGGCCAGATATTGGGTCAGCAACGCCCGAGCGCCGTCCAGCGCCTTCTGTCGGTCGTAATCCACCGAGCACACCACGAGCTGGGGCCGATCCAAATCGTCCACCGAGCGGCCAGCCTTGCGAGCGCCTTTCTCCAGGTGTTCCATCGCCATATCGTTATATTCGGGCGGAACGCAGTAGTTCAAAACGACGCCATCCGCGATCTCGCCCGCCAGCTCCATCATCTTGGGGCCGGTGGCGCCGATGTAGATGGGCACATTGCGCGGTTCGCGGCGGCCATGCACCACATCCAGCTCAATGCCATCCACATGATGAAACTCGCCATGGAAGGTGACGCGTTCCATGTTCAGCAGCTTGCGCATCACATAGATGGTCTCCCGCATGGCCTTCAGGGGTTTGCGGCGATCGATGCCTACGTTTTTGGCCAGAGGGTCCCACCAGGCGCCAATGCCGCAGATGATGCGATTCGGTGCGAGATCATCCAGGGTGAGGAAGGTGGCCGCCAGCAAGCCAATGTTGCGCGTCCAGTTGTTGATGACGCCGCTGCCGATTTTGATGCGCTCCGTCACGGCCGCGTAGGCTGCCATGGGCACGATGGCGTCGCGCACCAGACGGGATTCCGCCTGCCATACGGCCTCGAACCCTTTTTCCTCGGCGTATTTGGCCAGTTCCATGCCCACGCGAATGGGATGGGCGTCTTGCAAATAAAGTCCAACTCGGTCCACATTGACCTCCGTGAAAGAGTAACTGCTAAGGTAGTTGGCCCCAATCGTCCCTCTTTTGCCACGAAAACACGAAGGAAACGAAGGCGCGAAGCCATTCCAAAAAGATTTTGTAACTATACACGTATCCCATCATAGCGAGGCAAAACCACAAAGACACGTAGGCGCGAAGGGGAAAGTGGCAGGTGAGAAACGTCGCTGCTAGGAGAACTTGCCACTTGCGACTTGCAGATCTGCAAACCTGCATTGTCTTCGTTCTTTTTAGCCTTCGTGGCAAGACGTTGTGGTGGATACCTGCATAGTTACAAGATTTTATCCGTGTTTCCTCGTATTCGTGTCGAGTGAACAGGGCTACGTTAGCAGTACGTGAAAGATGAGATTGGGAAAATGAATTTCCTGCATTGTACGCGGTTTCCGGCTTCTGGTCAAACCAGACCGGCGGGCCACGTAGCCGCCCCGTAAGCCGGGAAACCAGCCGGGGTAACTGCTAACGCACTTGACTTTAGGCCGCCAAAAGCCACGAAGGCTCGAAGTTTTTCGAAGACACGAAGGGAAAATAAAGAAAGATACGTCGTGTCTTCGCTTTTCTTCGTGTCTTCGTGGCAAAAAGCGGCAGCGCGACCTTCGTAGTTACAAACCGGGACGCGAAACTCCCCGGACGGAAGCCGCCCGGGGAGTCGAGATGGTGAGGATGGAGGATGGTCGGAACGCAGGATCAGCGCCCGATGAAAACGCCGTCCATCAGCTCGTAGCCGAAGCCGTGGTCATCCCCGTTCCAATAGCTGCTGAAGGTGCAGGAGGTATTGGCTCCCAGACTGCTAGGCGTGCAGATGAAGATGTCATCGCCATCGCCGCTCAGGCCCGAGACGGCGAAGCCGCCGCGGGTGGTCAGATAGATGTCGCCGTTGGCCGCGAGCCAGGTTCCCCACACATCCTCGGTGCCTGACTGGGAAAGACCCACATCGGAGCCGTCGAAGTACTGACTCCAGGAGCCGCTGGTGTCCTGGCCCAGGCTGGTGGCTGTAAACTTCCACAGGTCCTCATCCTTGCCCGAAAGGCCGCCCGCGCTGAAGGAGCCCAGCGTGCTGATGATCAGATTGCCGTCGCTGTCGAAGCCGATGGCGTCGATGTCCTCGCCGCTGGCCGTTAGTTCCACGTCGGAGCCGTCGAAATACCATTCGAAGCTGCCCGAGGTGTTGTCGCCGGTGGAGGTGGGGATGAATTTGATGATATCCTCATCTCGCACCGTGCCAATGCTGAGGGTAATGTCGGTGTTGATGCTGATGAGGATGCCGCCGTCGCTGAGGATGGAGAAGGCGTTGACATCCGAAGGGCCCAGGCCCACATCGGAGCCATCGAAGTACATGGACCACGTGTCATTGACGGTGTCGTAGACCAGGATATCCTCGTCCTTGAAGCTGACGCCGTCCACGCTGCCACCGGTGTTGGAGCTGACGTAGACCAGATCGCCGCCTGAGCCCGGCGTGGGCGTGGCCGTGGGCGGGACGGATGTGTTGGTGGGCGTGGCCGTAGGCGGAACCGGCGTGTTCGTTGGAGTGGCCGTGGGCGGCGCTGGCGTGTTTGTCGGGGTGGCAGTCGGTGGCACGGGCGTATTCGTGGGCGTGGCCGTGGGGCCAGGCGTGTTCGTTGGGGTGGCCGTGGGCGGGACGGGGGTATTCGTGGGTGTGGCCGTGGGCGGCACAGGCGTGTTGGTCGGCGTCGCCGTGGGAGCCGATCCGAAAGCGCCATCCACGACCAAAGCGAAGGGCTGCGGGCCGTTGGGCACGTTGTAGCCCTTGACCTCGACGGTCCAGGTTCCCGACGCGGCGGATTGCACATACACGTTTTCCACGTTGTTGGTGCGATCGGGGCCGCCGCCCGTGATGGACCAGCCGCCATTGAAGACGTTGCCGTAGTAAACCTGGCCGTTGGGCGAGGTGACCACCAGGTCCAGGTCGTTGACCAGGGCCTTGGAGGCGGTGGTGGAGCCGGGATAGTCGGTCCAGACCAATGTCACTTTGAAAGGCGAACCGGATGAGGCGATGTTGTACTGGTAGGAAGCGCTGCCGCCAGTGTTCAGGCCCGTCGCCTCATCGACGAACTGCGCCGTGCCGTCGGTGGCGTTGGCCACGTTCACCCGACCCCAACCTTCGTGGTTGTTGGGGATGGGATAGGCGTTGTCGTTGACGCCGTCGTTGTTCTCATCCAGCATATCCACCGCGGAGTTGATAAGGGTGGCTTTGGTGAGGGCGGCGCTGGCGCTGTGGCCGTAAGCCTTCTGGTAGTAATCGCGCACCACCGCGGCCGCGCCTGCGGTCAGCGGGTTCGACATGGAGGTGCCGCCCATGTACTTATAGTACGGGTTGTAAGGGTAGCCCCAGCCATCGTACTGCCAGGCGTTGTTCTGAGGGTTGGGGGAGGGATCGTACCCCTGCTGGTACATGTCGGAGTAGCCGGAGAGCACGTAGGTGCCGGGGGCCACGACGTCAGGCTTGATGCGCCCGTCATCCGCGGGGCCGCGGCTGGAGAAAGCAGCCAGTTGCTCCTGGTTCCCGGCCATCGAGTCGCCGGCGATGGGATTGGCGGGGAAATCGCTGGGCCAGGCTTCACCGTAGGTGAGAATGTTGTTCTGGCCGCCCTGGGCCGCGCAATCGGTGTAGCTCAGACCCGTATCGCAAGGATAGCCGTCGCCCCGATCGTTTTCGCTGGCCCCCACGCTCAGCACATTCTTGGCCGTGGCAGGCGATCCCAGGGAATCCTCGTCCACATAGCCATCGCTGTTGCCATCCACGCCGTCATTGCCCGCGGAGAACGTAATGAGCATGTCGGGATGGTTCCACATGAAATCGTCAGCGTTCACGGCGTCGTCGGTATATTCGCCATTGACGCTGCTGCCCCAGGAGTTGGAGTGGATGCGAGCGCCCGCGTTGTAAGCCTGGGTGAAAAGATCGCGGATGTCATCGGGCAACCCCAGCAAATAGTACCCGTCCGCGTAGAAAAACGCACAAAAGCCCTTCATATCCGCGTAATCCTCAGTGGCCTGGAAGACCAGCTTGGCGGCAGGGGCCACGCCCTTGCCCACGCCATTGGCGTCACCGCCGCCGAGGACGGAAAGGGTGGTGTGGGTGCCGTGACCGCTGTCCACATCCTGCGGGCCGTCGTTGATGGCGTCGTAGCAGTTGGGATCATCGGCTGCGGGCCAGTCGTAGATGGCGGTGATGCGATTGGCGGGCAGGTCGGCATGCGCCCCCGAAGACGAGCCATCGCCGAGGCCCGTATCGGCCACGGCCACCGTCTGGGTGGAGCCGTCGTAGCCATTGGCGTTGGCCGCGTTCGCCCCCAGGATGACGCCGCCGCCATATTCATTATGCTTCTCCCGCATAACGAACGCCTCGATCCAGGCGACGTCGGGAATGCGGGCGATGGCGTCGATCTGGTCCGCGGCGGCCCAGACGCGCAGCACCTGACCGTTGCCGGTCACCACGCGCGCGCCCGTCGCCTGGATCGCATCGGCCACAGCCACCAGGGAGACGCCCTGCTCGGCGCGCACCCAGACCAGATTGTGATCCTTGCGCTGCAGGCTGGGACTGATTTTGAACGCGGGCTGGAAGACGCCGATCCAGTTGACCTCGGGCGCTTGCGACAGACTTTCGACGAGGGTCGCGTTCATGCGCACTTTGAAAGCGAAATCGGGGATGTAATCCAGGAACTCGACCCCGGACGCCTCGAGTTGACGCTTCCAGTTGGCCTGCACAGGCCCGCGGAATTGCAGGATGTAATAACCGGTTTCATCCGGACCGAATCGATCGATGCTCAGGCCGTCGGGCAGAACTGGCATTTGCCCCGTGGCGGGCGTAAACGTGTATGCTTTCAACAAAATGGGAATGGGAAGAGGCTCCTGGTCGCCTCCTCGGGCGAAGCTGGTGGTCAGGCCCGAAAGTGAGGGAAGTATCAACGCCAGGGCCAACAGGAGATAGAACAAACGTCGCATCACAAACTCCTTGGTTTGGGGGATTGTTTGGAAAGAGCAATTGGTATGTCCGAATCTGCGAACAATGTATTACATAGGACACCCTCCTTTGAAATAAAATCATACTGCTTGGAAAAAACACTTGACAATTCTTCTGAAATCGGTTGGAGCCGATGCAGCCGCATGAAACATTCTTAAGCAAGCGACGGCTATTGTACGTGATCGAGGAGGATTGTGCAAGCCCACTTTTTCAAGAGGGCGTGTCCTAAATTTTTGGCAAATCGCGTTGTCATCAGGAATTCGGTCATGCGGGCTCCACCCGGCGCTGAAGCGCTGGGCTACAAAACAACGCCGAGTGAACCCGGCTTTTGGCGCGGGCTGGCTCTGAAAGCCCCCTTGAGGGGGCGTCATTTCTAGCCCGGAGTTCACCTCCGGGGCGCCAGGCGCAACGCGCCCATAATTTGGGACACACCCTTTTCAAGACAAGATTTACCCTCAGCGGGTGCGTCCCAATTTTTGGCAAGACCTCCGGGAGGTGGCGTCAAACGCTTCATTTTGACCCAAACCCTGTTGCCACCTCCCGGAGGTCATCTGCGGCGCCAATTATCTGGGTCGCACCCACCCTCAGCCTGGCATTTCGTACAAATCGGAAAAACATTTTATACTGATGCCTGATCATCCCCTTCATTGCCCCCTTCCCGCTCCCAAAGTGATTGCTCATGGACGCCAAACGCAAAGCCGAGATCATCGCCACGCAAAAACCCTTTCAGGATGACTACCCCGACCATCTCGCCCACTGCTATGGGTGCGGTCGCCTGAACGAACACGGCTATCATATCAAAAGCTATTGGGATGGAGACGAGACTGTGGCCTGGTTCACGCCCAAGCCCTACCATATCGCCATCCCCGGCTATGTGTATGGCGGACTCATCGCCTCGCTCATTGACTGTCATGGCACAGGGTCGGCTGCGGCCTTCGCCTACCGCGCCGCGGGCCGGAAGATGGATGACGATGGCCCGCCCCTGCGCTTCCTCACCGCCTCCCTCCATGTGGATTATCTGAAGCCCACGCCTTTAGGCAAAGAGCTGGAGCTGCGAGGGCGGCTGGCCGAGATGAAAGGGCGTAAGGCCGTCATCGATATCGACCTCAGCGCCGGAGACGAAGTCTGCGCCAGGGGCCGAGTCGTGGCCGTACAGGTTCCCGACAGGTATATCGTCGATCTGGTTCGGGAATAGACGGTCGTCACACATGACGAGCTTAAACTAAAGACGGATTGAAACCAATTCACCCGGCGCAGAAGCGCCGGGCTACAAAACAACGCCGGATGAACCCGGCTTTGGGCGCGGGCTGGCTCTGAAAGCCCCCTTGAGGGGGCGTCGTTTCTAGCCCGGAGGTTCACCTCCGGGGGCGCCAGGCGCAACGCGCCCATAATTTGGGACGCACTTCCCGGCAGGACTTACCTTGCAAATCCGCGCCATTTCCACTATACTCAACCCATCCCCCGCTCCTCTTACGCTCTCAGGTTCCCCCGCTTTCTTGCCATGAGCGCACAAGTGCATTCCCCCGAACCTCAAATGGATACGCCTCCCTCAAACACAGATGGGGAGGCTCTTACTGAACAGAAATCCGCGGCCAGTCCCCTTTTGATGTATGCGGGCGTGTTCGTGGTTGGGCTGTTGATTGGGTGGTTCGTGTTGGGATGGTATCTGTTCCCGGCCCAAAGCAGCGACGTTTACCCCAGCGATCTGCGTCCTGATATCCGCGATGACTATATCCTCATGGTGGCGGAAGCCTACGGGGCCACCCATGACCTGCGCACCGCGGCCAAACGCCTGCGCTACTGGGAGCCCGGCGTCCTGGCCGTCAGGATCAAGCAAATGTCCCAGGCGCTGGCCAGGGTCGAGCCGGAGCGATCGGTGTATCTCGAGGTGCTAGCGAAAGATCTGCATCTGGACGCCTCGGCCGCCGCGCCCGCGCAGCCGCCGCCCCCGCCATCCCGCAGTGCAGGCGGCGTCCCTCTCTCCTCCATCCTGGGCATGATCGCGTTCATTGCCCTGCTGGGGCTGGCCTTCTATCTGGCCAAACGCCGAGGTTTTCTGGACCTGCTTCGCCGTCGGGCCGCAGAGCCCGACGAAGCGCCCGCACCGCCGCCAACGCCCCAACCTCCCGCTGATACGATCT
This sequence comes from Anaerolineae bacterium, assembly GCA_026991225.1. Lineage (GTDB taxonomy): Bacteria > Chloroflexota > Anaerolineae > J102 > J102 > M2005. The sequence goes on from JALXCB010000149.1 coordinate 11,260, forward strand.
ATCAGGATATCCCCGTCCACACCATGCCCGTCACCCAACCTGCAGCCGAGGAGGAAGCCGCGGGTGAGGGGCAGGTAGCCATGGGCGAGGAGCTCATGACCGCGGGCGAGTACGAATTCATCCCTCTGCCCGACCGGGAGGCCGTGCGGATGCCGGAAACCCGCTCGGAGGCTGCACCGCCGGAGGTGGCCCTGCCCGAGCCAGCACCCTGGGAGCCCGACTTCGAGGAAGCATCCCTGGAAGAATCGCCCGAAGATTTCATAAATCATATCGAAACCCCGGAGGACTTCACCACCGTGCCCGCACCGCCCCCGGCAGAGGTTGCCACAGAGGCCGGGGATGAAAAACCTGGCGGGGAGGAGATCGGCGAGGCAGGTCAGACCCGAACCCTTCGATTCGATGGATCGCCCGACTACAACAGGATTGTTCCCATCGAAATCGACGATGATTTCGGACAGTTTGTGCTGGGCGTCGCCCTGACCGCGCCGCACAATCCCAACCAGGTCATCGCTCTGGAAGTCATGCTTTACGACCGTAACGATATTCGGACGGTCACCGCGCTGCTGGCTCCCCCCGTTCTGGCCAACGATCCCGAACTCCTGCGCCAATTCGCCGACAAGGAACAGACGGTCTTTCCCCTGCAGCCGGGCCAGCCCTTCCATCTGGAGACCGCGTACCTGATGGTGACGGGGAAAGTACGCCGGGTGCAATTCGGACCACACACCCGGGATGGCGCGCCCGTGATCGAATTCGCGGAAATCGAGTTTGTCGCCGAACGCGCGGGCGAGGGGTTGTAACGCCCCCTACACCCGCTGGTTGGGATCGAACAGGCGGTTGTATTCCTGGATCGCATAGCGATCGGTCATCCCCGCCATGTAATCGCAGACCACCCGATGCAGCTCGTCATCTCCCTGGTTGATTTTCTTCTGGGTGTCGGGAGGAAGCATACGCGGCTCGCGCACATAGGCCTCGAATAGCCGGGCCAACACCATTTCCGCTTTGGAGGCCATGCGCATGACGCGGTAGCTGCGATAGAAATGGTCGTAGAGATAGCGCTTTTGCACGGCGTTGGCCTGTCGAAGTTCGGGGCTGAATCCGGCGATATTGCGGCCCATGGCCCGCACGTCTTCCACCGATTGAATGTTGTGCTCGATGAGCTGGGCGTAGGTGTACTCGATGGCGTCGGTCATTTCGATGCCCACCAGACGGCGAATGATGCGGGCGCGGGTCAAAGAATCCAGTTTGGGCGGATGGTAAGGCAGGCCGAGACTGTCCATCACCCGCCGCCACAGGGGCTGCTCCGCCAGATCGGCCACATCGAGGATGCCCGCATAGAGCCCGTCGTCCAGATCGCTGGTGTTCCAGGCCAGCTCATCCGCGATATTGGCCAACTGACATTCCAGCGTGCCCGCCAGCTCGGGCTCATAGCCTTCGGCGTTGATAACGTCGTAATCGGTGTCGTGCTTGACCAACCCCTCCCGCACTTCGTAGGTGAGATTCAGGCCGGGGAAATCGGGATAGCGCCGCTCCAGCTTCTCCACAATGCGCATGGTTTGACGCTGATGGTCGAAGCCGCCATGATTGGCCATGAGCGTGTTGAGGATATGTTCGCCCGTGTGACCAAAGGGGGGATGGCCCAGATCGTGAGCGAGGCAGATGGCCTCGGTCAGCTCCTCGTTCGCGCCCAGGGCCCGGGCCAGGGTGCGCCCCAGTTGAGCCACTTCCATGGTGTGGGTCAGGCGATTGCGATAGTGATCGCCCTCGTGATAGACGAAGACCTGGGTCTTATAGGCCAGACGTCGAAACGCGGTGGTGTGGACGATGCGATCCCGATCCTTCTGATATGCGGTGCGATAGTCGGCCTCTTCATCCGGATAGACCCGGCCGCGGGTGTCCGCGCTTTTCATGCCCCACGGCGCCAGAAATCGACGCTCCCGCTCCTCTAGCATGGCTCGTGAGATCATCTTGGCCTCCTTATTCATTCAGAAAGTCGCGCAGCTTGCGACTGTGCTGGGGGTGGCGCAGCTTGCGCAGGGCTTTGGCTTCGATCTGTCGGATGCGTTCGCGGGTGACGCCAAAGGCCTGCCCCACCTCCTCCAGCGTGTGATTACGGCCATCTTTCAGCCCGAACCGCATTTCCAGCACCTCGCGCTCCCGTTCATTCAACTCATCCAGGATCTCCTCCACCTGCTCGCGCAGAAGCTGCTTGGTGGCCGCGTCCGCGGGTTCGGGCGTGTTTTCGTCCTTGATGAAATCGCCCAGGAAGCTGTTTTCCTCATTGCCCACGGGCGTTTCCAGCGACATAGGCTCCTGGGCCATGCGGATGATGCTGCGCACCTTGGAGGTGGCCCGGCGCAGCGCCCGTTTCTGGGTGGGATTCAGGGGCTCGCCCGCGGCCAGGGCCTTGCGGATGGCTTCCCGCTCCTCGGGCGGCTCGATGAAATCCATCTCCACCGCTATCTCCTCGGGCGTAGGCTCCCGCCCCAGCTTTTGGGTGAGTTCGCGCTGGGTACGCATCACCCGATTGATGCTCTCCACCATGTGCACCGGGATGCGGATGGTGCGGGCCTGGTCGGCAATGGCCCGCATGATGGCCTGACGGATCCACCAGGTGGCATAGGTGCTGAATTTGAAGCCGCGGGTGTAATCGAATTTTTGCACCGCGCGCAACAGGCCCAGATTGCCTTCCTGAATCAGGTCGAGCAGGCTCATCCCCCGATTCATGTAGCGCTTGGCCACGCTGACCACCAGCCGCAGATTGCTCTGCACCAGCTCGCGCTCCGCCCGCTTCCCGTCTTCGATGGCGGCCTCGATGGCGAAACGTTCGTCCTCGGGCAGGGTGAGCAAAAACTCCTCCGGACTCATACCCGCCCCTTTGGCGCGCTCCTCCAACTGGGCGCGCGCGTCCTGCCCGGCCCGGATGCGCCTGGCGATGGCGACTTCCTGTTCCTGGGTCAACAGCGGATGCCGTCCGATCTCCTGCAGATACTGGCGCACGGGATCGCTCACCCCGTCCACGTCCTCCAACGCCTCGTTGGCCGCGACGTCGTACGCAGGCTGGGCGTCCAGGTCATCCTCTTCCGCCAGGAAGGCCGCCAGAGACTCGTTCTCGCTGATATTCAGTAAAGAGGGGGAAAGCGCCTCCAGCTCCTCGGGCGGGGGCAGCAGAGCGTCCTCCGAGGGCTCAGTCCGCAGATCGTCGCTCTCGGGCAGAGAGATGGCTTCCTCTTTCGACTCCTTCGGGAGCTCGGGATCAGGATATTCAGTTGGGGGCGTTTTTCGAGAGGGCGTCGAGCTCATTAGTGCCTAATCAGTATGCTAGCCCGCGAAAAATTACATAGAGCTCACAGAGCGGTTTTGGGGTTGCACAGAGCGCACAGAGATTCATTGATCATTTGCAACTGCCAAGGCGGTTGGCCCCAATATCCCTCTTTTGCCACGAAGATGCGAAACTCAAAAAGGATTTCATCCGCGTTTCTTCGTATCCGTATTGAGTCAAAAGGGCTCCGTGACTCGTTACGATCATTTTTTCTCTGTGCAACTCTGTGTTCCTTCTTGGTTCCGGCTTGTCCGGGTCAGGGTTGAGTCATGCGTCGTTGACCGGCGCGGCGGGAGGGGTGGAGGACATCACATAGATGCGGCGGTTGTGCGTCCAGTGCATGGTTTGGGAATAGCGTGACAGGGATTTCTCCAGCTTCTTACGGGCGAAGGTCAATTCGATGAAGCTGTTGCTCAGTTCCCGACGTTCTTCGGGGGTCGCAGCCTCATTCAGAGCGATTTCGAGCTGGCGAAGCGTCTCTTTGATCTTTTCCAGACGCAACCGCAACAGGCCGGTGACGACCTCCCGTTGCAGGTGCTGTTCCTGAATGTATTTCGGTTTCGATTTCTCGAAGACCTGGGCGTAGTGCCACAGCAGATGGAAATGATCGGCGACGGCGTCGTCGAGGCGGGCGATGAAATCGACCAGGTCTTCTTCCGGCTCGTCGAAAAGATAATCCTCTACGATCTGAAAGATGGCCCGATTGAGCGGGTCCGTAAAGTCCTCGACGTAGAAGGGGTCCAGTTCCAGACCGGCGAGCTCCGCATCCAGCCAGGGCCACAGGGTGTCGTGATGGAGGAGCATCAGGCCCAGCAGGTGCTCCTCCGGCCCGATGCGGCGAGGTTGGGAAGCGGGGGTAGGAGGCAGCGCGGGCTCAGGCGCAGGGGAGGCGGTCCCGTCGTCCATCCACAGCGGAGGCTCCTCGGCGGCTCCGAGGATGGCGTTGTCGGGAGGCTGATCGACCACGCCGGGTGGCGGTTCGGGGGGAATGGGCGACTCGGGCGTTTTTCGCTTGAGAGATCGTCGCCGTTCTCCCCGTTCGAACTGGGCCAGGGCCTCCTCCACATCGATTTCCCGCACCCGGGCCAGGGCGGCCACCCGGCCGATATAATGCCGTCGCTGGATGGCGTCACCGATCTTGCTCAGGGTGGGAAGCACTTCGGCTACAAACTGGGATTTGCCCGAAGCTGTGGCGAGATCGTGCTGCGCAGCGGTCTGCTGGATGATATAGTCTACCACGGGAATGGCGTTCTCGATAAGCGCCCGCCACTGTTCCGGGTCCTGACGCAATACGTCATCGGGGTCCTGCCCCTGGGGCATGATGGCGATGCTCACATCCGCGAACAGGCGTTTTTCGGTGCGGAAACCGGAGGAGGTCGGTGCGAGGACGCCCCGTTCCGACAGGGTTTCCTGCACGATCATGACGCCCCGCCAGGTGGCCCGGGCCCCGGCCGCGTCCGCATCCAGGGCGAAGACGAAGTTGCGCGAATAGCGGCTGAGCAGTTGCACCTGTTGGGAGGTCAGAGACGTGCCCATGGCCGCGACCACATTCTTGAACCCGCGCTGATGCGCGCTGATCACGTCCATGTAGCCTTCCACCAGCACGACCTGATCCCGGGCGCGGATGGCTCGTTTCGCCATATCCAGGCCGAAGATGACCCGGCTTTTGTCGAAGAGAGGCGTTTGGGGCGAGTTGAGATATTTGGGCTCCCCCTCGCCCAGAATGCGCCCGCCAAAGGCGATGACCCGGCCCTGCACATCGCGGATGGGGATGATCAGGCGGTTGCGGAAGCGGTCATACGCGCCACCCGTGTCGCGGGGGATGGCCAGGCCCGCCTGGATGATCTCCTCCAGGGAGTAGCCCTTGCTTTTGAGATGGTGAATGAGATGCTCCCAACCATCCCGAGCAAAACCAAGCTGAAACTGCTCGATAGCCTCCTGCGAGACGCCGCGATGCGCCAGGTACACGCGGGCGCGTTCGCCTTCGGGCCCGGTCAGCAGATTGCTCTGGAAGAAGGACGTGGCCGCGTTGTGGATATCCAGCAGGCGCTGGCGGGCGTCGCGCACCTCGGGCCGAACCTCCTCCAGAGGCACGCCCGCTTCCCGGGCCAGCATCCGCAGCACGTCCGGGAAGGGCAGATTCTCCCGCTTTTCCACAAAAGTGAAGATATCTCCGCCCGCGCCGCAGCCGAAGCACTTCCACGTATTGGTTTGAGGGAAAACGTGGAAGGAGGGCGTCTTCTCCGAATGGAAAGGACAGAGCCCCTTGTAGCTGCTCCCCGACTTCTTCAACTGCACATAGCGGCCGATCACCGACACCACATCCAACCGGTCTTTGATTTCCTGGATGACTGAATACTGGGTCATGTTGTTGTGTGTGGGCAAGGAACGGAGCGCGAGATTCGCCGACTTCTATTGTACACCATCCAGGGCCATCGTCCAATGTCCATGGAGACGAGATGAAAGCGGATGTCTTGCTCGCGGCCTTGAAACGTGCTAAACTTAGTCCAATCTGATAACCCCGTTGGAGACAGCGTCGTCGCCACTCCAGCGGGTTTCTTTTGGCCCAAAATCCAGACCTCCAGGAGGCGCTTGGCCTGGCGATTCTCATCCACCTCCCGAAGGTCATAAAATCATCCTTTGTAACTATACACGCACCCTCTCATAGCAAGGCAAAAACCACTAAGGACACCAAGGCGCAAAGGGAAAGATAAAAAATTTCTTCGTGTCTTTGTGACTTTGTGCCTTAGTGGTAAAAACGTCTTGCAGAAGGAGCTGTATAGTTACCATCTTTTTGTCATGACTCCTATCATTCCCATCATCGAGGCCATAAAATGAACGCAAAAAAACAAAAAACCCTGGCAGTGCTCACGGGCGGGGGCGATGTGCCCGGCCTGAACCCCACCATCAAGATGGTTGTGCGTCGCGCTATCGACAATGGCTGGCGGGTGTTGGGTTTTCGTCGCGGCTGGGCGGGCCCGCTGCGTTACAATCACGATGATCCCAACAGTTGGGGCCAGTGGGTTCTGGAATTGAACAAGCAGATGGTGCGCACCATCGACCGCACGGGCGGCACCTTCCTCCACACCTCCCGCACCCATCCCAGCCGCATGAAGGCGGAGCACCTGCCCGACTTCCTCAACCCGGATGATTTTCCCGTCAACGCGGATGGCACGCTGGACGCCACCCAGAAGGTGCTGCAAACGCTGGAGCAATTGAGCGTGGACGTGCTCATCCCCATCGGCGGCGACGACACCCTGAGCTATGGCGCCCGCATTCACAACGAGGGCTTCCCCGTGGTCTCCATTCCCAAGACCATGGACAATGACGTCTACGGCACCGACTACTGCATCGGCTTCAGCACCGCGGTCACCCGATCCGTCAACTTCATCACCGACCTGCGCACTGCGGTGGGGTCGCACGAGCGCATCGGCGTGGTGGAACTGTTTGGCCGCAACTCGGGCGAGACCTCCCTCATCGCCGCCTTTTGCGCGGACGTGGATCGGGCCATCATCTCCGAAGTGCCCTACGACGTGGAGAAGCTGGCCGATCTGCTGATGAAGGACAAACGCAACAACCCCAGCAACTACGCCATCATGACCATTTCCGAGGGCGCTTATCCCATCGGCGGGCAGGTGTTGGAGACGGGGGAAGCGGACGCGTATGGACACAAGAAGCTGGGTGGCATCGGCTACATTGTGTCCCAGCAGATCAAGGAGATCACGGGCCAGAACATCATCTACCAGCAATTGGCTTACCTGATGCGCTCGGGCGCGCCCGACGCGTTGGACCGGATCGTGGCCGCGAACTTCGGCGCGCTGGCTGTGGACCTGGCCACGCGCGGCATCACCGGGCGCATGGTCGCCCTGCGGGAGGGTCGTTACACCCACGTCGCCGCGGATTACAGCACCCGCGGGGTGAAACGAGTAGACGTGCCCGAGTTCTATGATGTGGATGAATACAGGCCCAAGATCACCCACGTCCAGGGCAAACCCATGTTCCTCTATTGACCTCCTCTCGATTTTCATCGACGCGGCGCACGTGACATCCTCCATGTGCGCCGCACTTTTTTGTCATGAGCCGCTTTCTCGATAAACTCACCGCCCGCCTGGCCGGCGTGCCTTACGCCGCCCTGCCCCTGGGGATCGCGGCCAGCCTGGAGATGGGCGTCCCCCTCATCTACCCCCGCAAAGAGGTCAAAAGCCATGGGCGGGGCAAACAGATTGAGGGCGAATTTCAGACCGGGGATCGGGTCATCGTCATCGAGGATCTGGTCACAACCGCGGGGAGTTTGATACAATCCATCGATATCCTGCGCGACGCTGGCCGCATCGATCAGGCTCAATGCGATAGGATTCGGACCAATCTCAACGAACATCTATAATCTGCATGCCACCATCTATTTTCAGGAGCCTATCTACATGAGCGCATCCAAACGTCGTTACAGCGCTTCGGACGTGGCGCTGGCCCAGTTCGAGAGAGCCGTGGCCCACATGGACCTGGACCCCGATCTGGTCGCCTACCTTCGCGAGCCACGGCGAGAGCTGATCGTCCATTTTCCCGTCTATCTGGATAATGGACACATGCGGATGTTTACCGGCTATCGGGTGCATCACAGCACCGTGCGCGGGCCCACAAAGGGCGGCATCCGCTACCATCCCGACGTGAACCTGGACGAAGTGCGCGCCCTGGCCATGTGGATGACCTGGAAGAACGCGCTTATGAACCTGCCCTATGGCGGGGCCAAGGGCGGCGTGGCCGTGGACCCCCGACAGCTTTCCCGCAACGAACTGCGTCGGCTCACCCGCCGCTTCGCCAGCGAGATCAGCCTCCTCATCAGCCCCGAGGGGGATATCCCCGCGCCCGACGTGGGCACAAATCCCCAGGTGATGGCCTGGATCATGGACACCTACTCCGTGGCCCGGGGCTACGCCACGCCCGCGGTGGTCACGGGCAAACCTCTGAGCATCGGCGGCTCCGAAGGGCGCACCGAGGCCACGGGCATCGGCGTCACCATCACCGCCATGGCCATGATGAACAAGTTTGGCATGAAGCCGGAAAACACCCGGGTGGCGGTGCAGGGCTTCGGCAACGTCGGGTCGGTGGCTGCCAGGAAAATGTGGGAGGAAGGCTGCAAGGTCGTGGCCGTCAGCGACGTGAACGGCGGCATCTACAACGAAAACGGCCTCAATATCAGCAATTTGCTGGAGCATGTCGCCCGCACGGGCACGGTGGTGGATTACCCCGACGCCGATCCCATCTCCAACCGTGAGACCCTGACCGCGCCCTGCGACGTCCTCATCCCCGCAGCCCTGGAAGGGCAGATCGATGACACCGTGGCGCCCGACATCCAGGCCCGCATCATCGCCGAGGGCGCGAACGGGCCTTGCACCCTGGAAGGGGAGCAGATTTTGCTGGAGCGGGGCGTGGAATTCGTTCCCGACATCCTCTGCAACGCGGGCGGCGTCCTGGTCTCCTACTTCGAATGGGTGCAGAGCCTGCAATCCTTCTTCTGGTCGGAGGATGAGATCCTGGCCCGGCTGCGTCGCTTGATGATCGAGGCGTTCGAGCAGGTGTGGGACGCATCCCGCCAGCAGGAAATCGATATGCGCACCGCGGCCTACACCATCGCCATCCAGCGCGTGGTGGATGCCATCGAGGCTCGCGGCATCTATCCGTAGCGGTCGCGTGGTCGATCAGTCGATCAGCCGCCTGGTCGCGTGGTCGTTTGGTTGGTTCGACGGCGGACCAGCCGGGCGGACGAATATGACGACCAGTAGTCCGGTAAACCGGTAGACCAGGAAACCAGGTCGCTCGCTCACACCTTCCGGGCTGGTTGACTGACAAATCTTGAGGCTTTCCGATCGCATTCACCGAGGTAACTCGGACTCTTTAGGCGCAAGCCCCCTCCTTTGCTTCCTCCCCCGCTTCGAGACGGGCGGGGGAGGAAATAAGGCAGGAGGATTCGATGGCGCCTGTGTTCGACCTTCGTCGACCTGATTTCCATCATAAACATGGACGGCGGAGGCTGTCATCTTATTCCCTTCCGATATTTCCCCCCGTTTTGCGGGAGAAGAGATAAAGAGGGGGCGTTGTCGCAGACCTGAAGAGTTCGACTTCAATCGGCCGCTCTTCCACCGAAAAAGGACGCACTCAAACAAAATGGGTTATCGATACACGTCCCGCCTATGTCGTATTCTCACGATCTCAATGAGGAGAAGCGCCGATTCGACCGTATACACCACGCGGTAATCCCCACCCGCAGACGATAGGAACACGTTGACCCAGTGAGCTTGACAACGCCTTGGGGATATGGATTCTCGGAGGGCTCCTCTATGGCTTGAAAGATTCTCCGTTGGACAGACGAAGGCAACCGTCGGAATTCCTTCAGCGCCGAGCGTTTCCATTCAATCTGATAAGACGCTATCAGATTTCAAAATTTCATACACTTCCTGGTGGGAAATCGTAGGTTCTTCCTTACGTTCAGCAATGACGGCTAAACTGAAAGCAAAATGAAACCAAGACTTTTGGTTCGCATTGGATCATCAATGAAAGGCGATTCTCTGGCCGTGCCGCCGCCCGCAGGTGAACCTGCGGGCTAAAAACGACGCCCCATAAATGGGGCTACGGCGCATGTCGCGCGCCGCGAGAAGCCGGGTTCACCCGGCGTCGTTTCGTAGCCCGGAGCTTCAGCTCCGGGTGGCCGAGGCCGAAAACACCTGATTTCAAAATGCGTTTAGTTTAGATCCTGGATGCCTTCGAGTAGTTGATTGAATCGTTCAATGGAGATGATAACAGCCTGCTTTTGACCATCTTCATCGGTTATGTATTGAACGTTCAGATGTTGTACTGTGAGCATAGGCATTTCCTCCACGAGGTGATTATAATCACACGCTTTTTTCGTGTCTTCGTGGCATAAAGCGGCGGCGCGACATTAGCGGTCACCTCAAATATAACAAATGGGGTGGGATAAAGCAACCATCTTCCATCGGCCTCCTCTCCCATCCGTCATGATACGCCCATGCTCCTTTTGGAAAAGAGCGCTATCCCCGTCATCCGCGGCGAATTGAAACGCCCGGGATACGCTCATGTGGATGCGTTTTATTCAGGTTGGGTTGTCACCAGAGGCAGGTTGGGGATCACGTCCATCGCCAGGCCCGAGCGCTCGCCCGCGAGGAAGCGGAAATGGCCCGCGGCCGCGATCATGGCCGCGTTGTCGGTACAGAGATAGATGGGCGGGACGGAGACGGGCACGGGAGCTTGCTCCCGCATGGTCTGGCGCAGCAGCGCATTGGCCGAGACCCCGCCGCAGACGCAGATTTCGGTGACGCCCGTGGCCTGCGCGGCCGCGACCGTCTTCTCCACCAGCGCATCCACCAGGGCCCGCTGGAAGGACGCGGCCAGGTCGGCCACGATCTGCGGGGGCAGGTTGTCGCCCGGGGTGAGCTTGCGGCTGACCGAGAGGTCCTGGCCCTCGATGCGCTGCACAGCGCGCAGCACCGCGGTCTTCAGACCGCTGAAGCTGAAGTCGTAGGGATTTTTGGTGCGGGCTTTGGGAAAGCGAAACGCGCGGGGATCGCCCGTCTGCGCCGCGTTCTGAATGGCGGGGCCGCCGGGGTAGCCGAGACCGAGGACCCGGGCCACCTTGTCGAAGGCCTCTCCCGCGGCGTCGTCAATGGTCCCGCCTAGCCGTTCATACCGGCCGTGACCGCGCATGAGGATGAGTTCGGTGTGACCGCCGCTGACGATGAGCACGAGCACGGGAAAGGTCTTGTCCGGGTTGTTGCCCTCCGCCTCGATCCAGTTGGAGTAGATATGCCCTTCCAGGTGGTTGACCCCCACCAGGGGCAGACTGCGGCTCCAGGCCGCGCCTTTGGCCGCATTGACGCCCACCAGCAGGGAGCCGGCCAGGCCCGGGCCGCGGGTTACGGCCACCGCGTCCAGCTCCTCCCACCCCACACCTGCGTCCGCCAGGGCCTGACGGATGACGGGAATGATGGCCAACACGTGCTGGCGGGAGGCCATTTCGGGGAAAACGCCGCCATATTGGCGGTGCAGATCAATCTGCGATGCCACCACATTGCTGAGCATGGCGCGGCCATCCCGCACCACCGCGGCCGCGGTCTCATCACACGACGTTTCAATGCCAAGGATAAGCGTCATAAGAACTGATCACTGATTACTGCTCACTGAATACTGTCTCCCGCCTTCCTCCGCCCGGCGGATGCGCAACTGGTCCAGCTCCAGACGGGCGCGGTCGCCCTGGTCGGGCAGGTTGCGGGCGTGGGCCAGGGCCTGCTGGTAGAATTCTTCGGCCTCGGCGAGTTCGCCCCGTTGGGCCAGCAGCCGGGCCAGGGCCACGGCCGCGGGCGCGTTCTGCGGATGCTGCTGCAATTCCCGACGCAGGCGCTGTTCCTCGGCCTCCTGCTCGCGCGAGGGTTGCAGAGCCAGGGCCGCGTCCATGGCCGCGAGGGGGCCGGGCAGTTGCGCGGCCAGGCGCACGATGGCCCGGCGCCGGGGCAGCAGCATGTCGGCCTCGCGGGTGATGCGGGCGTGGAGGAGGATCTCGCCCCGTTCGGGTGGCGTCACATGCAGGGCGAAGCCCTGCTCCGGCTCCACCATCATGCTCAGCTCCTGCGTGCGGTCGCCCACCTGAATGCGGTCCAGAAGCAGGGGATAAGCGCCCTGATTGCGGATCTCCAGCCGCCCGTTCTCCCACTGCCAACGCAGGGTGAGCTCCTGGCCCGCGCCTTTCTCGGGCGAGGGGCGCACCTGCACCTGCTCGGAAAGAGGCGCGCCCGTCAGGAACAGGAACCGGGGCGAGTAAGCCGTCAGGACGCCCTGATGGCGGTGGAGGCTGTGGGCGGTACGGTGGCGGACGACCACCGGTTTGCCGATGAGGGCCTGAAGCAGCGCGTTGTAGCCATCCCCCGCCAGGCCGGTGAGCAGGGAGCCGCCGGTGACGGGGTGGGGGTGGAAGTCGGTTTCGGGGAACGCCCGCCGATGGAGGCCCATCCACAGTCCGACCATCCAGTCGGCCAGACGGTCGGGCCAAAAGGTGAACGCGCGGGGCTGCCTGCGGCCCAGGGGATTGCTGACCGCGTCGATCTGTTGTTGGCGGCGGGTGCGGTCCTGCTTGTCCAGCTCATCGACGAAGCGGTAGATGGCGTTGATAGCCTCGTTTTCGGGCCCGTAGTGCAGGTAGGTGATGGGCAGGGTGGGGGAATGCCCGGTGGCGGGGATAGCGAATTCCAGGGTGATCCCGTCATCCCGCACCCGCAGCACGCCCGCATGACGCACGCCGCTCTCGTGTTCGATGACCGCGGGGAACGCATCCAGCAGGGCCAGCGCCCGGTCGCGGCTCCGTCGTCGAAAGCCGATGAGGGCCGTCGCCGCCAGCGCCAGGAGGCCCAGGACGGCCAGGGGCGTCAGCAGCCGGGCGATGAATATCAGGGTGAAGATGGCGACTTCGAGGGGAGACATGGTCATGAGGAGAACGGTTCCAGGAATTCGATGAGGACGCCGTGCGCGGCTTTGGGATGGACGAAGAAACCCATGCCCTCTGCGGCGCGGATGGGCTCCTCATGGATGAGTTGCACGTCCCGCGCGGCCAGCTCTTCCAAACTGGCGTTCACGTCGGGCACTTCCAGGCAGATATGATGGAGCCCTTCGCCCCGTTTGGCCAGATATTTGGCCACGCCCGAGGTCTCGGTGATGGGGGAGATGAGCTCGATGGCGCTCTCGCCCGCGGGCAGGAAGGCGATTTCCACCTCCTGCTCGGGCATAACCAGGCGCTTGCTCACGGTCAGGCCCAGTTGGTCCTGATAGGTGCGGATGGCAGCGTCCAGGTCGTGCACGACGATGGCGACGTGGTTGATGCGGGTGATATCCATGGAGGGTTACTCCGTAAACTGCGCGCGATGAGTGTGCATGCTGTTTATTCATAACACGGATGAAAGGACACGGATTGGGTTAAGACATATCCTTTTATCCGTGTTTCTTCTTATCCGTGTTTTTTATTGTGGCTTTGCCATCATATGGTATACGACCTACTCAGGATCGGGGACGATAAAAAGCTCCAAATTGGGGTCCAGTCCCGCGGCCGCGGTCTCCTCCAGGATGCGCTCCAGGGGGACTTTGAGGTATTTGCCGTGGGCGACCACGGCCACCCGGCCGTCCGCGGTGAGGAGTTCGCCTTCGGCCTCGAAGATGCGGCGGGTGTCGCGGGTGAGCCTGCCCACCACGGTGAGCATCTCGCCCATGGGCACAGGCAGCTTGTATTTCAGGGTCAGTTCGGCGGTGACGCCCCAGGTTTTGGCGTCGCCCCACACGGCCCGGCCCATAGCCTCATCCATGATGGAGGCGATGACGCCGCCATGCACCCGGCCCGGATAGCCCTGGTGATGGTCCGCAGGCAGGAAGCGGGCCACGCAGGTGACGTCGTCGATCTGGTAGAAGTGGGCGTGCAGACCCGCGGGGTTCTCGACGCCGCAGACGAAGCACATGCGGGAGTTGTATTGCTTTTGGGCGTTGTGTTGGTTGATGTGGTCGTAGGGGGTGGGCATGGTCGTTCGGTGGATGGCGTGGTGTTCGATGGCGAAGGGGCTTGTTGCCCCAATGTTGGGCGGGCTTGCAGCCACGTGATGCGTCATGCGTAATGCGTAACGATCTCACGTTTCACGTTTTTACGCACCACGCATGACGCATTACGAGATTCGCTTCCAGCGCCAAATGGTTGGCCCACATTTTCATCCGTATCAGCGCTGGCAAGCCAGCCGTTGGACTGCTCACCGATCACTGAACACTGATCACTTCCTCAGGCGTGGCGGGCGCGTCGCCGTCGTCTTTCAGGCCCGGCGGGGGCGGCTGCACCACATCCTCGCACAGAGCCAGGTCCCACACATCCTGCACCGTCCGCACGAAGTGGAACGCAAGCTGCTCGCGCACTTCGTCGGGCACGTCCTCCAGGTCGGGCTCATTGTGCTCGGGCAGGATGACGTGGGTGAGGCCCTGGCGATGCGCAGCCAGCACCTTCTCGCGTACACCGCCGATGCGGGTGACTTTGCCGCGCAGGGTGATCTCGCCCGTCATGGCGAATCCCTCGCGCACGCAGCGCCCGGTCACCAGGGAGAGCAGGGCAGTGGCAATGGCGATGCCGGCGGAGGGGCCGTCTTTGGGCTGGGCCCCGGCGGGCACGTGGACGTGAATGTCGTGCTGGTAGAACCACTGGCCGGGGATGTCGTAGCGGTCCGCGGCGCTGCGCACATAGCTGAGCGCGGTCATGGCCGATTCCTTCATCACGTTGCCCAAATGCCCGGTGAGGGTGAGCCGTCCCTTGCCGGGCATGGCCGTGGCCTCGATGTAGAGCACCTGCCCGCCGAAGGGCGTCCAGGCCAGGCCCGTGGCCACGCCCGGAGCCTTGATCCATTCGTGGGCCTCGTCGAAGAATTTGGGGCGGCCCAGCCAGTCGGCCAGGTTGTCTTCGGTGATGTGAACGGGTTCGTTGTCGCCCGCGGCGACGCGGGTGGCGACTTTGCGGGCGATGGCCCCGATGCGGCGCTCCAGGGTGCGGACGCCCGCTTCGCGGGTGTACTCGCGGATGATCTTGCAGATGGCCTCGTCGTCGAAGGAAATTTCCTCGGGCCGGAGGCTGTTCTCACGGATCTGGCGGGGGATGAGGTAGCCTTTGGCGATGGCCACCTTGTCCCGGTCGGTGTAGCTGGAAAGTTCGATGATCTCCATGCGGTCCCGCAGGGGGCCGGGAATGGGGTCGAGCCAGTTGGCCGTGGTGATGAAGAAGACCTCGGACAGGTCGAAGGGCACGTCCAGGTAGTGGTCGCGGAATTCGCTGTTCTGTTCGGGGTCGAGGACTTCCAGCAGGGCGCTGGCGGGGTCGCCGCGGAAGTCGCGGCCCAGCTTGTCCACCTCGTCCAGCATGAAGACGGGGTTGCGGCTCTCGATGCGGCGCAGGGATTGGATGATGCGTCCGGGCATGGAGCCGATATAGGTGCGACGAAAGCCGCGGATTTCGGCCTCATCGCGGATGCCGCCCAGGGCCAGGCGCACGAACTTGCGGTTCATGGCCCGGGCGATGCTCAGGCCCAGGCTGGTCTTGCCCACGCCGGGCGGTCCCACAAAACAGAGGATGACGCCCTCCCGATCCTTGCGGATGTAATCCACGGGCAGGTCGTCCGACGGCTCGTCGTCCTTGCGCTCCTGCCGCAGCTTGCGCACGGCCAGAAATTCGAGGATGCGGTCTTTGATATCCTCCAGGCCGTA
This sequence comes from Anaerolineae bacterium, assembly GCA_026991225.1. GTDB lineage: Bacteria > Chloroflexota > Anaerolineae > J102 > J102 > M2005. The sequence continues at coordinate 26,858 of JALXCB010000149.1, forward strand.
GTGGTCCTCGTCCAGCACCCGGCGGGCGTGCTCGATATCGAGATTGTCTTCCGTGCGCTGCTGCCAGGGCAGGCTCACCATCCAGTCGAGATAGGTTTTGATGACGGAGTATTCGGGGGCCTGGATGGGGATGCGGCGCATGCGCTCCAGCTCGCGGCGGGCCTCCTTCTCCGCCTCTTCGGGCATGCCCGCGGCGTCGATGCGCTCTTCCAGCTCCTTGATCTCCTCCAGTTGGGGATTCTCCTCCCCCAGCTCCCGCTGGATGACTTCTATCTGCTTGCGCAGGTAGAAATCTCGTTGGGCTTTCTCCATCTCGCCCTGGGCTTCCTCCTGAATCTTTTGGGAGAGCTGGCGGATCTTGACCTCGGTGCGCAGCAGGCTGTTGAGCATGCGCAGTTTTTCTTTCAGCGGGTCCGCTTCGAGGATGGCCTGGGCGTCGGTGAATTTGAATCCGGCGCTGGAAGCCAGCAGGTAGGCGAGCTGCAATTCCCCCTCCACATTGCGGGCCGCGGATTCCATCTCCTCGGGCATTTGGGGGGAAAGGGAAACCAGTTGCGAGAACAGGTCTTTGGCCGATGCGGCCAGGGCCTGCTCTTCCAGATCGCGGGCTTCGCGGTCGGGGATCTGCTGGTAGCGCACCTTCAGGAAGGGCTCCACCGCGGTGTATTCCTCGATGCGGATGCGTTCGAGGCCGTGCAACATGAGCCGCACCGAGCCATCGGGAGCGCGCACCATGCGATGGATGCGGGCGATGGCCCCCACCCGGTAGATCTCCTCCGGGCCCGGCTCCTCCAGTTCGGGGTCTTTGCTGGCGGCCAGGGCGATGAGCTTCAGGTCCTTCTCCACCAGATAGTCGAGGAGGCGCATGGAGCGAGGCTGGCCCACGGTGATGGGCAGCCACATGGTGGGATACATGACTACCCCGCGCAGGGGCAGCAGAGGCAATTCACCAAACGCTGCCTCTTCCACGGGCGATTCCGGCTCCTCTTCTAGGGGCGTTTGCTCTTCTTCCTCGACGTCTTCGTTCAAATCTTCTTCTTTTTCTTCGTCTTCGGGGGTGAAAATTTTATCTCGCAGATTCTTGAGCATAGGGTTCCTGTTTCGTAAATAAGGTTCATTCCGTTTGCAAGGGCGTCTCGAAATCCATGTTGGGCGAGGTTGCAACGAACGTAAAACCGTGATGCGTGAAACGTGAGGACTTTACGCATCACGCATTACGCATTACGGCATTGGTCTCCCGCGCCACGCTGGCATATTGTGTCGATATGTGCTGAATACGGCCAGTGCAATGGTAACACGAATCAGCCGCGATTGGGAACTCAATGACCTGTTCTATTTCCGAATTCCCCTCGTTTTATGATAGGCTAGGCCCAACAGCGGCGCATGTCCGACCACTTTTCTCTATCCCGAAATTCGGCATGGTTCAGATGACCGTCTCGCATCTTTACAAATCGATGTCCGCGAATCAAAGACGAAAGATCAAAGATTAAGGGCCTAGGGCGATTGACGGAAGATTCTTCAATCTTTCATCCATTAATCATTGATTTTTCGTAGTCGCAAACCTGGATTTGTAAAGATATAAACCTGGCGGAATGAACCATGCCCGATATTCCAATCCTTCGACGAGGTTGGCTATGGCATCAAAGGATCGCACTTTCATTGTCTTTCTTGGCCCGCCCGGCTCGGGCAAGGGGACGCAGGCCAAGATTTTGGAGAAACAGTTGGGGTTGCCCCAGGTGGCCACGGGCGATCTCTTCCGGTTTAATCTGAAAAACGAGACGGAGTTGGGCCTGCTGGCGAAAAAATATATGGATGCGGGCGAACTCGTGCCCGACGAGGTCACCATCCGCATGGTCGAAGACCGGCTGGCGCGGGAGGATTGCGCCCGCGGGGCCATCCTCGACGGCTTCCCCCGCAACCTGCATCAAGCTGTGGCCCTGGACGCCATGCTGGAACCCTATGGCGGCGTGACCGTCGTTCCCCTGTTCGTGGTGGAAGATGATGTGGTGGTGGAACGCATTTCGGGCCGCCGCGTGTGCCGGAACTGCGGCGCAGTCTATCACGTGAAATTCAATCCCCCAAAGCGCGATAATGTCTGCGATGTGTGCGGCGGCGAACTCTATCAGCGGGACGACGACCGGCCCGAGACCGTGAAGAACCGTCTCTACGTCTACTACAAACAGACGGGCCCGCTCATCGGCTATTACTTCGCCAAAGGGCTGCTGGAGGAGATCGACGCCTCCAAACCTGTGAATGAAGTGACCGAAGCGCTGAAGGCCGTGCTGGCCAAACGCGGGGTGGCTATTCCCAAGGCGTGAGATATAGAAGGCCAGAGAGCCAGAACGCCGGAGGGCCAAGCGACCGCATGACAGCGTGACCAGACGACTGCACGACGAACCGACCAAACGCGCCCTCCCGCCCGCCGGGGCGAAGGGAACGTACGCCCTGTTCTTTCGTTTGGAGCAATCGCTGGCGCTGGAGGTGGGGCGGTTGGGCCGCGTCACCCTGCCCGCGGGGTGGCTGGTCTATGTGGGCTCCGCGTTGGGGCCCGGGGGATTGCGCGTCCGTCTGCGCCGCCATCTGGCCGCGGCCAAACGTCCGCACTGGCATATCGACGCTCTGACGCAGGTTCACCCTCCCGACGACTGGCTGGCCCTGGCCGATGGGCGGCGTCGTGAATGCGATTGGGCGCAGCAACTGGCCGGGCATCCGCGGGCGTCGATCCCTGCGCCCGGCTTTGGCAGCAGTGACTGCCGCCGCGGCTGCCCCGCGCATCTCATCCACTTCCCCGCGTCGATGCCTCTGGCCGCCATCCGGGCCATTGTGGCGCGCGCCTGAGAGGTCTGGCCGGACGCGTCGGGCAAAACAGGACGCAGCCCGGTTTCCCCTGCCTCCTGGTCTACCGGGCTGCGTGACCCGCCAGTTTCATCCGTGTCGGTGCGGGCTTGTCCAACGTTGGGCTATTTCCGCACCATCGGCAGATACTGTCGCTGGCTGTAATCCCAGATGCGCACCCGCACCCGGTCGGCGAAGCCATCCTCGGGGCGCCGATAGACGGCCACTTTATCCGTGGTCAGGGAACGCCAATAAGAGCCCACCCGATCGTTGGCGCTGTATCCCGACGGGGGATGGGTTCCGAAATCTGCGCCGCCAATGTGCCGCTGGTTGGTGTAGTTGTAGGTCAGGTCATATTGCCACATTTGCAGTAGCAGATGATCGGGATGGCCATACAGCCTGTGATAGAGAATTTTTGCCTGGTTGGGGTTCAGAACCACCCAACCACTGTCGTAGTTGGGAGGAGCCATGCGCCAGATGCGCACCCGCACTTGTTGGGCGTATTTATCTTCGGGACGCCGATAGACGGTGATGGAGGCGGGGTTCAGGCTTCGCCAATAAGCCCCCACCCGAGCGTTTTCACCGACGCCTGGCAGCCCATGAACGCCCACATCCATGCCGCCGTAATAGCGTTGATTCACGCCGCTGCCGTCGCGATATTGCAAGTCCACCAGATAGTCATACACACTGCCCCCCAGGTTGTGGTTGAACGTCTTGGCCTGGTTGGGGTTGATGGGCGTCCAGCCGCTGTCGTAATCGGGCTTGGGCATGTTCCAGATGCGCACGCGCGCCTGGGGAGCGTAGGTGTCTTCCGCCCGGCGGAAAAGGGTGATGGTGGAGCTGTTGAGGGAGCGCCAATAGAGGCCCACCCGGTCATCGGGCGAATGACCGGGCGCAGGGTGGGTTCCGAAGTCCGCGCCGCCATAATAACGCTGATTGACGCCAGTGACGCCTTGAGCTTTGTACGTGACTCGAACCAGATAATCGCTGGCATTGCCCGATGCCTGATGGTTCAAGGTGAGGGCGGGCCCGCCTGCGTTCAGACTCACCCAACCGCTATCATAATCGGGCGCGACGGGCCGCCAGTAATGCCAGATGCGGATACGCACTTGTTGGGCGTACGGGTCTTCAGGACGACGATAGACGGTGATGGATGTCTTTTTCAATGAACGCCAATAGGCGCCAATGCGGTCGTTTTCACCCACGCCGGGAGGGGCCTGCGCGCCAACGTCCATGCCGCCGTAGTAGCGCAGGTTGATCCCGCTGCTTGTGTTCTTGTAGAGCATCGACACAACGTAGTTGTCGGGATCGCCGCCGATGTGATGGTAGAGGGTGATAGCCTGGTTGGGGTTGATGGACACCCAGCCGCTGTCGTAGGTGGGTTGGGGGCGTTTCCAGATGCGCACGCGCACCTGACCGGCGTAACCATCTTCCGCCCGCCGGAAGATGGTAATGGTGGAACTGGTGAGGGAGCGCCAGTACGCGCCCACCCGGTCGTTGTTGCGCGCGCCGCCAAAGGATTTGGATCCGAAGTCGACGCCGCCGAAGTAGCGTTGGTTGACGCCGCTGCCTGCACTTTTGTATTCCAGATCCACCACATAATCGATGGGGTCCCCGCCCAGATTGTGATTGAGAGAAAGAGGAGCGCCCTGGCTGAGAGAGACCCAGCCCGAGTCGTAATCGGGATAGGGATCAACCCAGATGCGGATGCGCACCCAGTCTGCATAGGTGTCTTCTGGCCGACGGTAGATGGTAATGGTGGAGGTTGTGAGAGAGCGCCAGTACGCGCCCACCCGGTCATTGGCGGCGTGGCCGGGGGCAGGGTGAGTTCCGAAGTCCGCGCCGCCATAATAGCGCTGGTTGACGCCATCGACACCTTTGGCTTTGTAATCCATGATGACCACATAATCATCCAGATTGCCGCCCAACCCATGCCGAAGCGTGAGGGTTTGTCCCCGCCGCACAGGAACCCAGCCGCTGTCATAAGCGGGCCCGCCAGAGAAGGCGGCGGAAGTGAGTGCGTCGATGGAGGCGGGCTCAATCACGTCCTGGCCTACGCCCGGCTCCTCGGGCGTGAAGGGCCCGCTTCCCTCTTGGGCCCAGGCCGCATTGCTCATGAGCAGAAGCGCCATGAACGCTACAACGAAACAGAGTCGTCGAAAGACATGCATGAAAGACCTCCTTGTCGAAAAGCGAATCACGGAAACATGCCGTCGGTTTGAACGGCCATGCGGGTGAATGTTGGTGGTGCGCTATGCGGTTGCCCTTATATGCCCCCAAATTTCAATGGGAATGCTTTGACAAGATAAATCCGGGCCAATCAAGACCCACTTCATGGGTTGTGGATTGGGTTGTTTTTCCTGTCAATGTCCCCCATTGAAGTCCATATCCCATTCATTATACACGAAATCTCAGGTTTTGTGGGGAGATTAGCCAGGAAGTGAAGAAATTTTCATGATACCGGTCTACCGGTTTCCCAAATCTGTTTCCAAATCAGTCCGAATGCTGGATTCTGTCCAGGCCCGAGCGCTTACGCGCAGCTCCGACTTCATGCCTGCACACCCAAAGCCTGCAACGCCCGCTCGGTTTGCAGTGCATTTTCATACAGCACGGCGTGCATGCCAGCGGCCTGGGCCGCTTCGGTGTTGCGGACCTTGTCGTCGATGAGGACGCAAGCGTCCGGGGGGAGGTTCAGGCGTTGGGCTGCGATGAGAAAAGCCTCGGGTTCGGGTTTGCGGAAGCCCTCGATGGCGCTGATGACCACGGCGTCGAACAGCCCCGCGAAGCGGGGTTCACGCGCCACGTCCCGGGCCAGGAGCCGGGTGGCGTTGGAGAGCAGTCCGATGTGATAGCGGGACCGCAGCCGCCAGGCCAATTGCACGGTGGCCAGGTCCAGCGTCGCCCGGAAGAAGTTGTCGCGATAGCCCAGAAAGTCGGGCGGGAGATGCTCCTCGAACGCCTCGCCCACCTCTCGCCAGTAATCATCCAGACTGATCTCGCCCTTGGAGACCGCTTCCCAGGCCGGGCCGCTGTACAATCGCATCCGCAGCGTCCCCGGCTCCAGCTTCAGCATGGCATCGTAGGAGGCCAATAGTGCGTCGCTTTCGTGGGTGTGGGCCAGCACGCCCCCCATATCGAAGATCACCGCCCGGATCACGGCGTCGCCAGCTCCTTGATCAAGACGGGAATGCGTCGCCCCACGGCCCGGAACCCGAAGCCCTTGTAGAGCCGCTGGGAGACGGTGTTATGCCATTGGGTGTTCAGTGTCACAAAGCGGGCGCCCCTTTCCGCGGCGAAATCGAGGGCGTCGGCCAGGAGGTAACGGCCCAACCCCCGGCCCTGCCATTGGGGCGAGATGGCCAGCCGCACGATTTGGGCCTGTACGCCATGCACCTGCGTGCAGGCGTACCCCACCAGCTCACCTTCCGCCTCCAGAACGACCAGCCGGTCCGCGATCATCAGCCATTTCACCAGTTCGCCGCTGCTGAATTGCCAGGGCCACTCGAAGGCTTGATGGTCGAGCAGGGTGAGGGCCTGGATCTCGTGGGGATGAAGGGGGCGCAGGGTGGCGTCCTCCAGACGATACTCCGGGGTCAAAGGCTGCACGGGCGTGGCCCGCTCGAAGTGGATGATGTAGTCGTGGGGGATGAAGCCCTGTCGCATGAGAGGGGCGGCCAGCCACACGTCCACCGCCAGGTGCATGAGATAACGCATGTTTCGCTGGCGCAAGGTTTGCTCCAGGGGGCGCAACAGGTAGGAGAGGCCGTCGTCGATGCGCCAACCGTTGATGAGCCCGATGCCCCGCAACATGGCCAATCCCGGCTGATGGCTGGCGAAGCAGGCGAATCCCCACAACAGCGGGCCCGTGTCCGCCACAAAGCACGCATCCCGCTTCACCATCTGCACCAAATCCTCATAGCCAAAGTGCATGACCACGCGCCGCGCGTGATCCCGGAACTGCTGAATGCGTTCGATATCCGCAGTTCGGGCGGGGCGGACGACGATCTGGATGTCATGCATAATTCATTCTATCATAGAGCAGATGACGGGCGAAAGATGATTGGGGGCTGTGGGTCCGTCCCAGATATTTGGCGGACGCAATGGACCTCCGGGAGGTGGCGACAAACGCTTCATTTTAACTAAACCCTGCTGGCACCTCCCGGAGGTCTGCCAGGAAATTGGGACGCACCCGGGGCGATCTACGCCCTGTTTCCCCTCCCCCCCCCGGTTTTTGGAGTCTCCCAGACCTGCAATTGGCAATTTTTCAAAAATAAGGTACTATAACCATCGACTATTTCATGACTCGCCATGCGTTTATTTCTATGGAGACGGTCTTTTTGAAATCATTCCAATACATTCGGCCGGAGAGCCTGGAAGAGGCTGGACGCTTTCTTGCGGGCGATGCTCCGGTAAAGCTATTAGGCGGCGGCAACACGCTGTTGTTGCGCATCCAATCGGGCGAGGAGGAGCCCGCCATTTTGCTGGATGTCAAGCATCTGCCCGGATTCAAGGACGTGCGCTATCATCACAATCAGGGCCTGAAGTTGGGAGCCGCCGTCAATTTGCAGCATCTTGTCATGGGGTTGGAAATCCGCCGCCATTACGCCTTGTTGCACCAGACCGCGCAGAAGCTGGCCTCGCCTCAGGTGCGCAATCGGGCCACCATCGGCGGGACCCTGGCCTGGGCCTCGCCCGTGTCGGAGCTGGCCGCGCCCATGCTCTGTTACGACGCCGTCTGTCATGTGTGGAGCTCGCGCGGGCTTCGGGAGATCCCTTTGTCCGAGTTCTATTTGGGGGATTTTCAGACGGCGCTGGCGGGGGATGAGATCATCACCCACGTGCATCTGCCTGCCTTCCCCAACCGCACCTATGGCGTCTATCGTCGGCAGACGGTGCGGCATGACGGGCGCAGGATGATCGCGGCCGCGGCCGTGCTGGCCTATCGCAGGCAACAGGCTCTGACTCACTGGCGCATTGCCGTGCTGGGCGTGGATGATCGCCCCAAACGCATTCCCGAGGCCGAGGCGGCGCTGGAAGGCGCGCCCACGGAGGAGGAGGTAGACCGGGCGTTGCATATCGTTCAGGAGCAAATCCATCCGGTGGACGCCGATTACGCCCGGGCCGACTATCGCCGCGCCTCCCTCAACGTCCTGCTGCGGCAGGCTATCCTCGACGTGATTCAACAATTACAGAGTATGCGCTCATGAAACATGACATTACCTTCACCATCAACGGTGAATCCGTTCATTTGACCGTGCTTTCCCATCAGACCCTGTTGGAGGTCATTCGCAATGATTTGGGGTTGACGGGGCCGAAATATGGCTGTTCCACCGGCGAGTGCGGCGCGTGCAGCGTCCTCCTGGATGGCGAGGTCGTCAATTCGTGTCTGGTGCTGGCCCCTGAGGCGGATGGAGCCGAGATCATGACCGTGGAGGGGCTGTCCGAGGACGACGAACTCCATCCCCTGCAGAAGTCCTTCATCGATCACCATGGCGTGCAGTGCGGCTATTGTGCGCCGGGCATGCTCATCTCGGCCAAGGCGCTGTTGAGTCGCACCTCCCGTCCCCATGAAGAGGAGATCCGGGAGGCGCTGGTGGGGAATCTGTGTCGATGCGGCGCGTATGCCGACATCATCAAATCCATCCAGGTCGCCTCCAGGGCCCGACGCTAGAGGTGCTGTCATGGTCATGCGAAAAACCCACGTTATTGGCAAACCTTTTCCCCTGGTCGAAGCGCAGAAGAAGCTGACGGGCGTTAGTTGCTATGCGGGCGATGAGCGTTTCGGGCCCGAACTGCTGCACGCCCGCATTCTGTTTAGCGAACGGGGCCACGCTCGCTTTCGCCTGAGGGGCGTCGAGGCCGCGCGCAAGCAGGAGGGCGTGGCCGCACTGCTCACCGGTCGGGATCTGCACACGCGGTTGGGCGCGGTCATCGAAGATCGGGAGCTGCTGGCCGTGGACGAGGTGAAGTATGCGGGACAGCCGCTGGCCGTGGTGGCGGCGGAGTCGACCGAAGCGGCCATGCAGGCGCTGGCGATGATCCAGATCGAGTATGAGAGGCTGCCGGGCGTGTATGATATCGAGAGTGCGCTCGCTCCCAATGCGCCCCCGGTGCATCCCCATATGGCTTCCTATCGCGGCTTCGATCAGGTGCAGGCTGAACCGGAACGCAATCTCGCCCATCAGGTCGCGTTCCAGCGGGGAGATGTGGAGAAAGCGCTGGCCAGTGCGGCTTTCGTGCTGGATCACACCTACACCGCCGCGCCGCTGCAACATGCGCCCATGGAAACCCATGGCGGCGTGGCGCAAAGACAGGGGAAGGGTGGGCTGATCATGTGGATGCACACGCAAGCGCCCTTCCTGCAGCGGGAGGTCATCGCCCGGGCGCTGCACATGGATCCAAAGGACCTGCGCATCATCACCCAATGCGTGGGGGGCAGTTTCGGCAGCAAAGTGTTCGTCAGTGTGGAGGGACTGCTGGCGGCCATCGCCCGGGAGGTGGATAATCGCCCCGTGCGCCTTCATCTCACCCGCGAGGAAGAATTTCGGGCGGTGTTCATGACCCCAGCCATGCGGGCGCGGGTGACCATGGGCCTGGATGATCAGGGCCACATCGTCGCCATCCGTGCCATCTATGATTGGAACGTGGGCGCGAGCGTGGACGCGTTTCTGATGGAAATGCAGCGCATCGCCCTGGCGGGCGCGGGACCTTACGCCATCCCCAACGCAGACATTCAGGTGAACGCCATCTACACGCATCTCCTGCCAGCCGCGCCCATGCGGGGACTGAGCATTGCACAGGTGCATTGGGCGGTGGAACAGCATGTGGATGAGTTGGCCGAGATGGCGGGCGTCTCGCCGCTGGCCCTGCGTCAGCGCAACCTGGTGAAGGGCGGAGACCAGCTTTTCCCCAACTTCGTCATGCACGCCAACGGGCTGGAATCCTGCGTTCTGGAGACGGCCCGGGCCATCGATTGGCAGCCGGACCATCAGCGAGAGGCGTCGGGCGCTGTCGCCTCGGGCAAGGGCCTGGCCATGGGCTGGAGTCCCATTCTCGTCTCTCCGCATTGCAAGAGCCGGGCCATCATTCAGTGCGATGGCGAGAATCTGTGCACGGTTATCGTGGACGGGGTCGATGTGGGACAGGGCTATTACGCGTTTATTACCCAGCTCATCTCGTTCGAGTTGAATTTTCCCATCGAATGGATCACGGTGCAGCCCACGGACACGGGGAATTATGACTCTGACTGGCGCGCCATCTACAACAATCTGCTGTGGAGCACAGGCCGGGCGTTGTTACAGGCCACGGCCGAGCTGAAACGCCAGATCCTCTCGTACGTGTCGGAGATGTGGGAGGAGCCGATGACGAATCTGGACATCGTGGAGGGCGAGGTCATCTCGTACGCGACGAAACGTCGCCTCTCGGTGCTGACGTTGCTGCAGGAAGGAACGGGGGAGGGCGCGCCGCCCGTGTTCCGGGCCGCGGGCGTCTACGAACCCGAGGTCAAAGCCGAGAGTCTGGATGGCGCGTTGCAGTCCTTCGCCACAACAGGCTACGCCGCGGAGGTGGCGGTGAATCTGGAAACCGGCGATCTAACGGTGCTGCAGCTGGCCGGGGCCGCGGATGTGGGACACGCCATCAATCCCGAAGGCGTCAAGGCCCAATTGAAGGGCGGCATCATCCAGGGCGTCAGTCAGACCTTGCTGGAGGAGATGCGGTTCAAGGATGGCGCGCCTGTGACCATCGACTTTATGAGCTATCCCATCGCCACCACCGCGGATATGCCCCAGCAGATTCATCCCATCGTGGTAGAAATTCCCCAATCCACCGGCCCGTATGGCGCTCGCGACCTCTCCAATCATGTGCTGGTGGGCGCGTCCGCGGCCATTGGCAACGCGGTCTATCGGGCCACGGGCGTGCGCATTCGGGAACTGCCCATCACCCCCCAGCGCATCTACGATGCATTGCAAACCCAGGCCAAAACGGTAGAAGGTAACTGCTAACGTACTTGACTTTAGACCGCCAAAAGCCACGAAGGCTCGAAGTTTTTTCGAAGACACGAAGGAAAAATAATGAAAAATACGTCGTGCCTTCGATTTTCTTCGTGTCTTCGTGGCAAAAAGTGGTAGCGATACCTTAGTAGTTACGGTAGAAGGGTGATAACGGGCTACGGTTCAGTGGTTTCTGTCGCGGACTGGGCCGCCCGATAAACTTCGGCCAGGGGGACGTCGTGGACGCGGGCCGCGGCCAGGCAGTCCTCGAACTCGGGCGCGGCCTTCCAGCGGCCCGGCGCGTACTCGGCCAGCTTGACGCGGATAGGTCCAAAAGGGGTGGCGACGGTCTCGACGCGACGGGGGAGGCTGTATCGCTGCACTTCCTGCTGGCGGACGCCCAGGGTGGTGGTGTGGGCGAAGATCAGCGCCCGCAGTTCGGGCGCTCGTTCGGGCGGGCAGAGGACGCTGAGCTGGGCCGCGGGCCGGTTCTTCTTCATCTGGATGGGCGTGAACCACGCATCCAACGCCCCGGCCGCCAGCAGTTGCTCCAGCAGCGGGCCAAGCCACTCCGCGGGCATGTCGTCCAGGTTCGTTTCCAGGAGGATGAGGGTTTCGCGCTGTTCGGGCATGATGGGTGTCTTGAAGGCGGGTTTGCAAGTGGTGGGAGGCAGGCGGGATGGCCGCTTGCGGCTTCTTGCGTTGGTTGCACATAACCGCTAACGCATCCCAGTTAATAAACTACAAAGGGCACAAAGGCACACCTTAGTAGTTACGGTTTCACGGGACAAAAAAGACCCGCCGAAGCGGGCCTTTGGGTTGGCAAGGGGAATGCCTTGGGGTTTACCAGTTCTTGCGGAAGATCACCGAGAAGGAGTTGTGGAACAAGGTGTTCCCGCCGCCGCCATCGGGGCAATTGGCCTCGTCGGTGAAGGCGGAATCCAGCGCCTGGGTGATGTCGGTGCTGGCCGGGGTCACGCCATCTTCGGAAATGTAGACCACATATTGGGCATGTTTGAACATGTCGAAGGTGACGCGCCCGTCCTCAGGATTCATGAGCCAGTAATCCTTCTGCTCGGTGCGCTTCTTGGCCAGAATCTGGCCCAGATTGCCCGCCACGGCCTGGATGACCCAGACGCCATTGACGCCGTTGCCGTTGGCGTCCACAACCTTGACGTAGATGTTGTGCTTGCCGCGGTTCTCACAAGGGCTCAGACGCCGCACCTCAAGCAGGGTGTATTGCTTGGCAGGCTTGGGGGTGGGCGTGGGCTGAGCCGGAGCCGCCGCGGCGGCCGCTCGCACGACAGGCCGCGGGGTGGGTGTAGGCGGCAGGGGCGTATTCGTGGGCGTGGCCGTGGGCGTACTGGTGGGCGTCGCCGTGGGCGTGTGCGTCGGCGTGGGGGTGATGGTGGGCGTGTTGGTGGGAACCGGCGTGTCGGTGGGGAGGGGCGTGTAGGTGGCCGTGGGCATGGGCGTGTGCGTCGCCTCGCGCTTGGCCAGAGCCATGGCCACAGGCTGCATCACGTCTTCCGCAGCCACTGCAACCACAGGAACACCGTCCTGGCCAACGGGCGTCTTGGAGCCCTTCGCCTTCAGCGCGTTGGCGACGGTAAAGGGCGCCGACACGCCAATGAGTAGCGCCAGCAACAAGATGAGCAGGGCCAGACGCCATTTGGCTCCCCGGGAGAGGCCGCCAAACCACAACGCCAGGGAGTCGAACATGCCCGGCTTGGCGGGCTTCTGCGGCTGGATGGTGGCGACGGGCGCGGGGGCCGCGGGCTGCATAACCCGAGTGGGGGCCGCCGCGGGGACGGGTGCAGGAACCGGCGCAGGCTGGACGCCCGAGGCTTTCTGCTCGGCCAGCCGATGCAGCTTGCGGCTGAGCTCCCGGCTCATGTTCAACCCCACGATGGGGTATTTGAGGATGAGCGCTTCCAGCTCCTCCCGGGTCAGCTCCCAGAATTCGCCGTCAGTTTTGGCGAAGGCGGTGTCGAGATGGGGCTCGCCGGAGAGGATGGCGGCCTCGCCGAAGAAATCGCCGTCGCGTAGGGTGAGGGTTCCCTCAGGCCCGCGCAGCTCGACCACGCCTTTCTCGATGATGTGCACTCGGTTGGCGGGAGCGCCTGCCTTGTAGATGATGTCGCCAGCCCGATAGCGGGCGGGCAACAGGCGTTCCGCCACATCTTCCAACTGTTCCACGCTGAGGCCGCTGAACAGGGCGATCAGACGCAAATGCTTTTCCACAAATGCGTGCCCCGCCGCGCCCAGGCGATCTTGCAGCACCTCGCTGAGGGCTTTGCCGATGACCGGATAGGCGCTAACCAACTCCTCGAAGTCAGAGCGGTAAAGGGCCCACAGCACCGTATTCTCCGCCGCCCGAGCGCCCGTGGATCGGGGCTTGCCCGTCAACAGGGCCATCTCGCCGAAGAAGCCGCCCGCGTTGATGCGGGCCAGGATCTGGCCCTTGCGGCTGACGCTGCCCACGATCTCGACCCGGCCCTTGTCCACCAGGTAGAGGGCGTCGCCGACGTCCCCCTCCTTGTAGATGATATCGCCTGCGGCGATGGGGCGGACGACGAGCCGTTGGGTGACGGCGCGCAGGGTAGCGTCATCCAGGTTGGCGAAGAGGGGCAGCGCCCGCAGCCGTTCGATGGCCAGCTCTTCATCGCTGACGGGCAGGGGCGTATGCAGGCCCGCGCTGAGGTGCGGCACGAATTCGGGCCGTTCGGCGGCGATAGTCTCGAACGCCTCCCGGTTCAACTTCCACAGGGCGGCATCGGTCTCCGCGACCGCGGTGGCGTCGTAGGGCTTGTTGGCCAGCGTTGCGGCCAACCCGAAAATATCGCCAGCCTTCAGGATGCGGTCGCCCGCATCGGAACGCACCCGAACCTCGCCATTCTCCAGGATGAAGAAGCCATCGTTCGCCTCTCCCGCCTGAAAGATGGTCCGCCCCGCCTCGAAATCCTGGAGCTCCAGGTGGGCGGCCAGTTCCTGCAATTCCTCATCGGTCAGGCCCTGCAGTGCCTCGGCCGGGCGCAAGCGATTGTGGATCAGGTGCTTTTCCACCTGAATGATGCGCGAGCCGAAGTTGCGCGAGAGCTTGAGCCCGATGGCGGGGTGGTCCTGGATGATCTGTGCCAGGTCCTCGCTGGTCAACGCCCAGGCGTCGGTGCCAATGGTGGCTTCAGCGGAAACAGCGCGTCGGCGTCCCAAGAAGACGCCCGATTCGCCGAAGGTGGCGCCTGCGCCCAGGGTGGCCAGAGACACCGGCCCCACGCTGAGACGCACGCCGCCATGCTCGATCAGATAGAAGGCGGTGCTGGCATCGTCCTCGGCATAGATCAGCTCATGCGCGGCGAAATGCTGCAAGCGCATGCGCTGGACGATGACCGCCCGCTCTTCCTTCGTCAAGCCGGCGAAAAGCGTAGCGCGTTTCACGAAATCAGATATCACGTGGCGTTCAAACCTCCTTGTTTTGACCGGAAGGGCGTTGCAAACCGCCCGTTCGGGCCAGGATGCCCCGAATCAACCTTCGGGGAAATCGGAGTAAGCTTACCCCAGGTGGGGCGAAAGCTGCAAAATGAAAGAACCTTCATAAACCGGTCAGCAGTCGACATGAGTGACGACTCGCCGATACGGATGAAGAGGGCGGGGTGCGTAACCCCGTAGACCGGTAAACCAGAAAACCAGGGAAACCGGGACATCTTCCTGGTCTACTGGTCTACTGGTCTACTGGTCTACTGGTTTCCTGGTCTACCGGTTTACAACTCTATTTTCAAAATAGCATTCAGCGTGGGCGTGTACGTAGGCCGGGGAATAGCAGGTGCGGGCCGAATCAATAGGTGCGCTGGAAGGTGACATCCCAGGAGTAATGGCCGTGACAGGCGTTGGCGTCGCGCAGCGCCTGGCAACTGGCCGCGTCGTGGCAATAACCCGCGGCGATGAAAGCCTCATCCGAGATGCGGTGCGGGTCGGTGACCATGCCCTCGGCGGTCTCGCTGACCACCTGACGCCCGTCCACGTCCCGGACCACGCGCAGACCGTCGCCATCGCCCAGAATCCACTCGGCCATGCCCGGGCCTTTGGAGCCGGTCACTTGCTCCACGCCGCTGTAAATGCCCAGCACGGTGACGCCGTTCAGGGGCTGGCCGTTGGCGTCCAGGACGATGGCGCGCAACTGGCGCTTTTCGCCGCAGTGGAGGGAGGGGCCGTCGAACCAACCGCCGTTCTCCTGCGGCCCCCACAGCCGCACGCTCTTGACCACAAAGTCCACCGGCGGCTTCGTGGGCGTGGGAGGGGGCGCGGGCGTGGGCGTGGGAG
>JALXCB010000150.1 GCA_026991225.1 Anaerolineae bacterium
GTATTGGTTGCTTTGGGGACTGGCTTTTGTCTGGATCGCCGTCGCTGTACACGCCTTTGCGAACTCCCATCCTTTCCCTTTACCTTGCCACGCTCCTCATCCCTCGACTTATGGGTAATCACCGCAGACGATGAGCGAACTCGATCCCGAATTCCTGCAACGCCAAGACCAGCAGATCGCGGCCCAATTTGGCGAAGACAGCCCCGCCGCCCGCGAATTCGACCGCGCTCGGCGCAAAGTGCTCCTGCACGACATCCTGGCCTTTTTGCGCGGCTATCGCAATCATCTGCTCGATTTTGGGGAGCTGAGCGAAGCGCTGGCCGCGGGTGAGCCCGTCGATCTGGGCATTCAGGAGGTGCCGTTGGAGGCCGTCCGCGGGAGCGTGGATCGGTATCAGGAGTTCGATCTGGCGTTTTTGCCCAAGCATGAGGGATTGCGAGATCGCTGGCAGCGGGTGGAGGCGGCCCGCCGCTACGGCCTGCCCATGCGCCCGGTGGAGCTTTACAAGCTGGGGGACGTGTACTTCGTGCGGGATGGGCATCATCGCGTGTCCGTGGCCCGCGCCCATGGCGACAAGACCATCCAGGCCCATGTGCTGGAGATCACCTCCCGCGTGCCCCTGCAACCCAGCCTCAAACCCAACGACTTGCCCGACATCCGCGCCTACGGCGATTTCCTGCGGGTGACCCGCGCGGATGAGATTCTGCCCGGCGTGGACCTGCGCCTGAGCGAGCCCCGTTATTACGCCCGCCTGTTGCGCCACATCGCGCTCTTCCGCTATCTCAATCGGGAGGAGGGCGAGGAGCCGCGGGAGTGGCCCCACGCGGTGCGGGCCTGGTATGAACAGCTCTACCGGCCCATTTGTGAGATGATCCGAGACTCGGGCGTGATGAAGCATTTTCCCAAACGCACCCGCACCGACCTGTATCTGTGGATCACCACGCATTTTCGCCAGCTCAACCAGCGCCTGCCCCGGCCCGATGAGCTGGACGAGATCGCGGACCACCTCAAGGATGTGTATCTGGCCCCGTTCTGGAATGGGTGATTGCGTTTGGGCGTGTGGCAATGCATGGGTGGGGAATTTGCCCCCAACTCTGGCTTCACTGCAAAAAGGTTTTTCAACACGGAGACACGGAGGACACAGAGGAAAAATAAGGGGATTCACGGAGAAAATCCTCTCCAAACCTTATCTTTTTCCTTCTCCGTGCTCTCTGTGTCTCCGTGGTTAAGGTTTTTTCAGGACATCCAACTCTATGCGGGAAGCCCAGGTGCGTGATGCGTAATGCGTGATGCGTAACGACCTCACGGATTACGCATTACGCATCACGTCGGTTGCAGACTCGCTCAACGCAGACTCCAAGTTCCTTTAAGCCGGGACGAAGCGCGGCTTCCCTCGGTCTCCTGGTTTCCCGGTTTACGGGTTTACAGGTTTCCTGGGCTACTTACATCCGCAGCAACACGCGGAAGGTGGCGCCCTGATCGGGCGTGGATCGCACCTCCACGCGGCCGCCGTGCATCCGCACGATTTCCTGCACGATGGCCAGGCCCAGCCCCGCGCTGCCGCTGCGACGCGATCGATCGCCCTGATAGAAGCGGTCGAAGATGCGGTCGATCTCCTCGGGCGGGATGCCCGGGCCTGTATCCTGGACGACCAACTCCGCCATCGCGGGATCGTCGGGAGCCATTCCCACGCGACAGGCGACCAATCCGCCGCTGGGGGTGTGCCGCACCGCGTTGTCCAGCAGATTCGTGCACACCTGCATCAGGCGATCCCGGTCGCCTTCGATCACGACGTCCTCCCCCAACAGGGACAGGGTCACGCCCTTCTCCGCCGCCTTCAGTTGAAAACGACGCAGCGCCTCCGCGGCCAACCCTTTCAGATTCAGCGGCTCCCGACGAATCTCCACTTGCCCCGACTCCAGCCGGGCCAGGTCCAGCAATTGATCCACCAACCGCCCCATGCGCAGCGATTCCTCGTGGATGGTCTTGGCCGCCCGCCGTGCGGTCTCCGGGTCATCGGTCACGCCCTCGACCAACGCCTGGGAGAAGCCCTGGATGATGGTCAGCGGCGTTTTCAGGTCGTGGGAGACGTTGGCGATGAATTCCTGCTGGGACTGACGGGAGGCCCGCACCTCCTCGGCCATGTGATTGAACTGTCGGGCCACATGCTCCACCTCGGCCGGGCCCGAGACTTGCAACCGGAAATCGAGGTCGCCCTGGGCGATCTTGTCCGCGGCCTGGGCGATTTGGGTGAGAGGGCGGGTGATCCAGCGACTGAGGAACCAGGAAAAAACGAGCCCCACCACCACAGCCATGAGCGCGGCCCACAAGAGCTGATGCCCGATCTCCTGGACGATGTTCGGGAAACGACGAGGGCTGACCTGGATGACATGGAGGGGAGAGGAGCCCGGAGGCGCCCCCTTGGGCGGCGGCAGACTCATCACCGCATAGAGATATTCGCGGCCATCGGGCGCGGTGAACACGCCCGTCAGCGGGACGCGGGAGGATTTTCGCAGCCGCGCCGGGGCAAAGGGCATATCGAAAGGCTGTCCCACCAGGTCACTGCCCGCCGAATCCGCCACAATGCGCCCATCGCGCACCAGCAGGATGCGGGCGTTGCGGGCCTGCAGGGGCCTTTTCAATTCAGAGGCAATGGCCTTGAGGGGGACGTCGTTGCGCCAGAGTTCGCGCACCACCCGGGTCGTGAGGGGGACGGACGCGGCCAGCCGGGATTGAATCACCCGATCTTGCACGCCCCGCCAGGCCAGCGTCAGCGTCAGTCCCGCGGCCAGCAAGATGATGGCCGTGAGCACGGCGTAGGAGAGAAACAGACGAAAGCGAAGGGTGTTAGTCATCGTCCACGCAGAGTTTGTAGCCTACGCCCCAGACCGTTTCGATATGCACGCCGCAATCCTTGATTTTCTGCCGCAATTGCGCCACATGCACATCCACCGTACGCGTGCCGCCGAGATAATCATAGCCCCAGACCTGATTCAGCAGTTGATCTCGGGAAAAGACCATGCCCGGTTGCATCACCAGGGTGTGGAGCAGATCGAACTCCCTGGTGCGCAGAGGGACCCGTTCGCCCCGAACCCGCACCTCCCGCCGGGCCGCGTCCACCTCCAGCCCGGCCAGCCGCAGCGTTCCCGACGCCTGCGGTCGCCCCTTGCCCCGCCGCAGCACCGCCTTCACCCGGGCCACCAGCTCGCGGGGATTGAAAGGCTTGGCCACATAGTCATCCGCGCCCAACTCCAGGCCCACGATCTTATCCACGTCATCCCCGCGGGCGGTGAGCATGATGATGGGGATATCCGTATCCTTGCGCAGCCGCCTGCACACCTCCCAGCCATCCAGCTCGGGCAGCATCAGGTCGAGAATGACGAGATCGGGCTGATCCCGTTTGACTGCAACCAATCCCTCCAGACCACCATAAGCCGCAGCCGTCTCGAAACCCTCTTTGTCCAGATACATGGTCACGAGTTCGACAATGGCGGGTTCGTCTTCGATAATCAGGATTTTGGTCATGGCTGGAAATTTCTCGTGTTGCTCTACGCGCCTTTTTGGCTCCGACTTGGCCGGGTTAAACATGCGTTTGGTTTAGAGATATTGTAATGGAAACGGCGCATTTTTGATAAACGGCATGAACAAACGCCCGTTTCACCGCATTTCTTCCCCACTTTAGACCAGAGGCAATCTGAGAATGTTTGAAAATCGTAAAAAGATTGTAAAATGAAGCCATGCCCGACTCCCTCAGTTTCCTGGGCCACGCCACCATCATGTTTCACATGCGTGGGAAGCACATCCTCACTGATCCCGTGCTGTCCGACCGCGTCCTCTATCTGCGCCGCCGGAACTTCTCCGCGATCAGATGGCTGGAAGAGCAGCCTGCGCCCGATCTCATTCTGCTCTCCCACCTGCATCTGGACCACTTGCACCTGCCCTCGCTACGACGATTGCCCTGCGATGCGCCCATGATTGCGCCCAAAGGCTCGGGCAAATGGCTGCGGCGCGTGTTATGTCGACCTGTCATCGAACTCAGTCCGGGCGATGATTATCGAATTGACGACGTGACCGTCACAGTCACCTACGCCGAACATGGCGGCAACCTTCCCATCATCGGACTGGCCCAGGGCTATCTGTTGAAAGGGGAGAGCGTGGCGTATTTCCCCGGAGACACCGACGTCTTTCCGCAGATGGCCGATCTGGCAAGAGAAAATATCGACGTAGCGCTGATCCCCATTTGGGGATGGGGGCCGACCCTAGGCGCGGGCCATCTCGATCCGAAATCCGCGGCCGAGGCCGTGGCCTTGCTGAAGCCGCGTCATGTGGTCCCCATCCATTGGGCGTCCTTCCGTCCCATGGGCCCTATCTGGGAGATGTTCACCTATCTGCGCGTGCCCGGCCCCAAATTCATCTACTACATGAAACAATACGCGCCCGAAACCCAGGTGCATTTTCTGGAACCGGGCGGGCAGTTTGTCATTCCGCCGCGAGAGAATGGCGTGAGCAATCCATCGCTGCTTCTTCCCAAGAACCAGACTTTGTGAAGACAAGGATGAACCGCCTGACGACCTCTTTGCCAAGCCCTAGCGAGATACGAACATGAAATTGAACCAGCATTTTGCCAACCGAGATATCATTGAGTTACGCGTGTTTGCCCAGAATCAGGGGCTGATCATCGAAAACGGGTCGATGGAAACCAGCTTTGCCAACGAATTGGCCAGACAGATGCTGGACCCCGATCATGTGCGGGAAGTGTGGGATGATCTTTCGCCTCAGGCCCGCGGAGCCCTGGCCGAGTTGATGAAAGAGGAAAAGGGCATCCCCATCCTCGCCTTCGAGCGGCGTTTTGGCGAGCTGCGACGTATCGGGCCGGGGAGCTTGCAGACGGAACAGCCGTGGAAGCAGCCCACCGGGCCGGGCGAAGAGCTATGGTGGCTGGGATGGATCGCCCGCAGCTTCCGGGATGTGGGGGATGAGATGGTCGAGTTCGTGAGCATCCCTCTAGACCTGCGCCCCCTTCTCCCCATCGAAGCGCAGACCCCGCCCGAGCCGCCCTTCCCCAAACCTGCGCCCGTCCCCGAAACCCAACGCGATCTGGGCCAAATGTTATTGGACGATCTGGGGACGTTGTTGGGGTATGTGCAAAATCATGCGGTGAAGCTGCGCGCAGATGGTCGCTGGCGCTATCAGGACCTGAAAGCGATCCAGCCCCGCTTGCGCCTCTCCGGCATCCGCAAGCAGCCATTGGAGGTGGGCGGGCCTTTGCATCTGATCTTTTTTGCGGCCAAACGTCTGGAATTGCTGGTGGAGCGCAAGGGCTATCAGCGCTTCGGCAAGGCGCTGCGCCCGTGGCTGGAAATGAGCCGGGCGGAGCAGATGGCGAGCCTCTTCCGGGCCTGGCAGGAGGCGGAGGCCTGGAACGACCTCTGTCTCACGCCCGAGCTGCGTTGCCAGGAAGGCGCGTGGAGCAATCAGCCGCGGATGGCGCGAGAGGCGCTGTTGGGGCAGCTACGCCGGGCCGAGCCCGATGTCTGGTACGATCTGGATGACTTCATCGCCATGATCTACGAACACATGCCTGATTTCCAGCGCCCCGACGCCAATTACGACACCTGGTATATCCAGAACGCGGCGGGCGATTTCCTGCGCGGGTTCGATCACTGGCCCGCGGTGGAGGGGGCCTTGATCCGCTATATCTGGCGCGGGCCGCTCTTCTGGCTGGGCGCGGTGGCCCTGAACGAGCAGGGAGACCGCTGGATGCTAACCCGCCAGGGCCATGACTTCCTCCACGGCGGCGATCCCGAGCCTCAGCCCGATGGCCCCATCCTCCATATCGACCGGGAATTCATCATCACCCTTGCGCCCCATATCGGCCTGTGGGACCGCTTGCGGGTGGAACTGTTCACGTTCTGGCAGGCCAGCGAACCCGACTATCGCTATCTCATCACCCAACGCGGCCTGAAACGAGCGCGGAAGCGAGGCGTGTCCGCCCGCCGGGTGCTGGAATTTCTGGAGCGGGCCAGCGGCGGCGATATTCCCGCCAATGTGCGGCGGGCATTGGAACGATTCAACAAATAGACAACCCATCCTACGCTATCTTTCGAAACCCAAAACAACATGCCTGAAGCAGAAACTGTTCACCAAGTCAATATCTGGATTCCCCTCATCGCGGGCGTGCTGATCATCGCAGCCAATGGGTTTTTCGTGGCTGTGGAGTTCGCGCTGGTGGCGTCCAACCACATCCGCCTGAAGCAAGCAGCGGAGCAGGGCAACAAGCCCGCGCGCATCGTCCTGAACATGCTCAAGGACCCGGACAGGGCCATTGCCGCCTCTCAGTTGGGCATCACCGCGGCCAGCATCCTCCTCGGTATCGTGGCCGAAGAGCCCCTGATGGAGCTGCTATCCCCTTACCTCACGCCTATCCTGGGCGCGTTTCTGGGCCCGGCCGTGGCCGCAGGCATCTCGGGCATCATCGTCCTGCTGCTGCTTTCCTATTTCCACATGGTGTTCGGCGAACAGGCTCCCAAAATCATGACCCTGCGCGGGCCGGAGAAAGCGGCATTGTTGACAGCCTATCCCATGTGGGCCTTCGCCCGCATCACCTCGCCCTTCGTGTGGATTGTGGACGCCAGCACGAGCCTCGTGCTACGCCTGTTTGGGGTGAAAGGGACCACGGGCGGGCATGGCACCATCGCCTCCATCGAGGAATTGAAGATGGTGCTGGAGCAAAGCGGGGAGGAGGGCATTATCGAGGAGGACGCGCGGGAGATGCTGGAGCGGGTTTTCGACTTTGGAGAGCGGGTCGTACGCGAGGTGATGGCGCCTCGCACCGAGATCGTGGGCGTCGAACGTCATCAGACCGTGCGGGAGTTGATGAACATTTTCAAGGAACATCGCTATTCCCGCTTTCCCGTCTACGAAAAAGACCTGGATCACATCGTGGGCGTCATCGCCATCAAGGATCTGGTGGCGCTGTTGGTGGATCATCCGGAGCTGATGGATGCGCGTGTAGGCGAGTTGTCCATTGTGCAGGAACCTCTGATCGTGCCCGAGTCCCTTCATATCGACGACTTGTTCGAGGAAATGCGGGAGAAGGGCATCGGCATGGCCATCGTCATCGACGAGTATGGCGGCGCCGCGGGCCTGGTCACTCGCGAGGATCTGGTGGAGGAGATCGTGGGGGCGATGTCGGATGAGTGGGCGCGCCATTCGCTTGTCCAGCAGGTTGGGCCCTCGGCCGTGGAGCTGGATGCGTTGCTGCGGGTGGATGAGGTGAATGAGCTGTTGGATATCGATCTGCCCGAAGATGACGCCTACGAGACCCTGGCCGGACTCATCCTCTACCGGCTGCGGCGCATTCCCGAGGTGGGGGAGGTGGTGGATGTGGGGGATTTCCGATTGGAAGTCGTGGGGATGGATGGGCCGAAGATCACGCGCGTGCGCATCTCGCGGTGATGAGAGCCCCGCCCGGCGCTGAAGCGATACTGCGGGCGACACGGGCGAAAGCTCGCCGATATGAGCGGAAATGGCGGGGAGCGTAGCCCGGGAAACCGGTAGACCGGGAAACCAGGGAAACCGGGCCGCGTCGCTCCCCCTTCCGGTCTACTGGTCTACCGGTGTACCGGTTACCAAATCTATTTATCGCGAAGGCTTGTTTGGGGCGTGAGGTTGCAGTAAGATGGATAGGCGAAGCGAAATCATCGCCCTTTTCCCTCCCCTACGGTGACGCAAGCCCATGGACAACGCTTTCTCCATCCAAACGCCTTTGCTTATCAGTCTCCTGATCATCGCGGTCAATGGCTTCTTTGTGGCCGTGGAATACGCGCTTCTGGCCTCCAACCGAGTGCGCTTACAGCAAGCCGCGGCCCAGGGCAGTCGATCCGCCGGTCGGGTGCTGAAGATGCTGGAAGACCCGGACAAGGCCATCGCCGCCGTGCAATTGGGCATCACCGCGGCGGGCATCCTGTTAGGCGTGGTGGCTGAGGAGCCGCTCTTGCAATTATTGGAGCCCATGCTTGAGCCCGTGCTGGGCGCGTTCTTCGATCCCATCGTGGCCACGGCCCTGGCGGGCTTGATCGCTCTCATCCTGCTCTCCTACTTTCTCATGGTCTTCGGCGAATTGACGCCCAAGATGCTGGTGCTGCGAGCGCCTGAGCACGTGGCCCAGTTGTTCATCTACCCCATGTGGATCTTCGCCCGGGTGACTGCGCCTTTCGTATGGGTGGTGGACGCGAGCACGGGCCTGGTGCTGCGCGTGCTGGGCGCGAAGAATGTGACCATCGGGCATGGCACGGTCGCCACCATCGACGAATTGAAGATGATGCTGGAACAGAGCGCCGCGGGCGTCATCGAAAAGGACGCCCGGGACATGCTGGAGCGGGTGTTTGATTTTGGCGAACGTCTTGTGCGCGAGGTCATGGTTCCCCGCACCCAGATCGTGGCTGTGGAACGTCATGAAACCGTGGCCGACCTGATGGCCATCTTCCAGACCCATCCCTACTCCCGGTTCCCCGTTTACGAAGAGGACCTGGATCACATCGTCGGCATCGTGATCATCAAAGATGTCATGTCGCTACTCGTCAATGATTTCAGTCTGATGGATACGCCCGTGGGCGATCTTCCCGTCGTGCGAGAGCCCCTCATGGTCCCTGAAACCCGCTTCATCGACGAACTTTTCCAGGAGATGCGGGAGAAGGATATCGGCATGGCCATCGTCATCGATGAGTATGGCGGCACTGCTGGGCTGGTCACCCGCGAGGATCTCGTGGAAGAGGTTGTGGGGGCAATGTTCGATGAGTGGGAGCGGCATCCCCAGGTGCGCCGCATCGGAGCGGCCGCGGAGGTAGATGCGTTGCTGCGGGTGGACGAGGTCAATGAGCTGCTGGATATCGATCTGCCCGAGGATGACGCCTACGAGACCCTGGCCGGACTCATCCTTTACCGGCTGCGGCGCATTCCCGAGCCGGGCGAAAGTGTAGACGTGGGCGATTATCGTTTACAAGTGATGAAGATGGATGGCCCGCGCATCATGCGCGTACGCATCTCGCCACGGTGACGAGCCCCCGGAAGACCGAACAGCCCTCCGGAGGCTCCATCGCGAAGCGATCTGGCCGGGTTTACCAGCGGGCCACCATAGGCCCGAGAGGCCGTCCCCCCAGCAGATGCAAATGCAAGTGGGGCACGACCAGATTGGCGTCCGGGCCGTAGTTGATCAGCAGCCGATAGCCCGATTCGGCGATGCCTTCCATCTCGGCCACTTCGTTGGCCACCTGGAACATTTCTTTCAACACGTCATCCTCGAAGGCCCGGGGGTCGCGAATGTGGTCGACATGGCGGTTGGGCACGATGAGGATGTGCACGGGCGCGGCGGGGTTGATGTCACGAAACGCGGTGACGTTGGTTCCGTTGTAGACGATCTCGGATGGGACTTCGCCGTTGACGATTTTACAGAAGATGCAGTCGGTCATGTTTGCCTCCTGGAGTGGGGAGTAGCGCCTTATGTGACATTTTAGCCCAGCAAGATAAAAAGTTACACAGAGCTCACAGAGCTGCTTAGGAGCTTCACAGAGCTCACAGAGATTCATGGGTTATTTTTTCCTCTGTGCAACTCGGTGTTCCTTCCTGGTTCCGGCCTGTCTGGGTTAGGGAGCAAGGGCGTCTGCTATTTGCGGTTTGCCGTCATTTCCATCGGCATCGGCTGAGGGCCAGCCGCCCGCGTGGCGCGAGGCATGGCATACGGGGCGTCTGCCAGTTCACCCGCCAGCCGGTCGGGAGGGTCGCCCAGGGGATGGGCCAGGCGAGTGCGCAGAATGCGGTTGTCCAGGTCGCGGCCGGGGAATTGACGGGTCTCAACCCGGAGGTAGTTGGGCGTGTAGCCCGACCAGCGCACGTCGCCCGAAGCCAGCGCCTCGCCCGGGCCTTCCCACAGCACGGGAAGCGCGCGGCCCACATAGCGGGCCAGGGTCTCCGCCTTCATGCGGGCGGCGATGGCGTGCATCTCGCGGCTGCGGGCGCGCTTGACGTCGCCCGGAACCTGATTGGGCATACGGGCGGCGGCTGTGCCCTGGCGGGGGGAATAGGTAAAAATGTGCATGTGGCCGAAGCCGATTTGCTGCACGAAGGCCACGGTCCTGGCCCAATCGTCCTCGTCTTCGCCCGGAAAGCCGACGATGAGGTCGGTGGTGAGGTTGAAGTCGGGGATGGCGGCCCGTGCCTGGGCGATGAGCCGGGCGTATTGGTCGGTCGTGTAGCGGCGGGCCATGCGCCGCAAAATACGGTCGCTGCCACTTTGCAGGGGCAGGTGCAGGTGAGGCATGAGCCGGGGATTTTGCCACAGTTCGAAAAAGCCTTCAGGCAGGTCCCACGGCTCCAGGGAGGAGAGGCGCAGGCGGGGGATGTCGGTGTCGGCCAGGATGGCCCGCACCAGGGAGGCCAGGTCCTCGCCCAGGTCGTGGCCGTATCCGCCCAGGTGGACGCCTGTGATCACGGCTTCCTGATATCCGGCCCGGTGCAGGGCATTGATCTCGTCCACGATGGCGGCGATGGGGCGGCTGCGTTCATCGCCCCGGGCCACGGTGACGATGCAGAAGGTGCAGCGGTTGCGACAGCCATCCTGCACCTTGACGAAGGCCCGAGTACGGCTGCCGGGATAAAGATAGACCGCGTCCGGCTCCATGGCCAGCGCTGGCATCCCTGGCGTCGCCAATTCCCCGGCCACCAGCGCCACCAACTCGTCTTTTTCCTGGTTGCTGACGACCCGATCCACGCCCATGAGCTCGGCCACGCGGTCGGGCTCCAGGGAGGCGTAGCAGCCGGTGACGATGAGTCGGGCGTTTGGGTTGAGCCGGTGCAGGCGTTTGACGAATTGACGGGATTTGCGGGCGGCTTCGGTGGTGACCGCGCAGGTGTTGAAGATGATGGCGTCTGCGTCTGCGGCCGCGGTGACCACCTGATGCCCGGCCATCTGGAATTGCCGGGCCCATGTCGCGGTCTCCGCTTCGTTCAGGCGGCAGCCGATGGTGGTGAGATGGACTTTCATGGGATCAAGTTTAGCATAACCTTCCATCCTTCACCATCAAAGGCAGGCCCGCCACCATGAAGATGACGCGATCCGCGGCCGCAGCCAGACGCTGGTTGGCCCGGCCCAGCAGGTCGCGATAGGCCCGGCCCAGGGCGTTGTCGGGCACGAGGCCCATCCCCACTTCGTTGGAGACGAGGATGAGCTGGGCGTCGAGGTCGCGGGCCGCGGCCAGCAGATCGTCGATCTCCGCCATGACGATCCGTTCGATTTCCTCCATCCCCGCGTGTTCGTGGGCCAGCAGCAGGTTGGAGACCAGCAGGGTGATGCAGTCCACCAGGATGACGGAAGCGCGCGGGCGTTGGGCCCGCAAGGCGCGGCCTGGATGGAGAGGCGCTTCGAGGGTGCGCCAAGCCGCGGGGCGCTGCGCCCGATGGTTGGCGATGCGGTCCGCCATTTCCTGGTCCAGGGCCTGAGCCGTGGCCAGGTAGAGGACGTCATCGCCGCCGAGTTGACGGGCCAGGGTTTCGGCGTGGGTGGATTTGCCGCTGCGGGCGCCGCCGAGGATGAGGGTGATCGAAAGCGATTCGGTGGGATTCATGGCGATGGAACGAGATTCGCGAGGGCGTGGAGGAGCGAGGCGTTTTCGGAGGGGGTGCGGGCGGCGATGCGGATGTGGCCCGGCAGGCCGAAGGAGGCGGCGTCCCGCACGACGACGCCCCGACGCAGAAGCTGGGTTCGAACGCTGGCGGCGTTCCCCACCGGCAGGAGGAAGAAGTGCGCGGCGGTGGGGTGGGGCCGCCAGCCTGCACCGCGCAGGGCCTGAATCAATGCCCGGGCGTCTTTTTGCACCCGAGCCAGGGTCTCCTCCACCCAGGTCTGATGAGCCAGGGCGGCCGCGCCCGCGGCCTGGGCCAGGGCGTTGACGCTCCAGGGCGGCTGGGCGTTCCGCAAGGCGGCGATGATAGGCTCCGGGCCAACCGCATAGCCCAGACGAAGTCCGGCCAGGGCGTGGGCTTTGGTCATGGAGCGGAGGACGAGGATGTTGGGGGCGTTCAGGGTCAGGGCGGAGGCCGCGCCCGCGGTGAAGGGCAGGTAGGCTTCGTCTACAACGAACAGGGTGGCGGGGTGGGCGTCCGCCAAGCGGGCCAGCGCGTCCAGGGGCAGAAGTTGACCGGTGGGGTTGTTGGGATGACAGAGGAAGACGACCCGCGGGAGGACGTCGTCCAGCCGCGCTGCGATGGCGTCGGGGTGGATGGCAAAATCGTTCTCGTGCGCGGCCTGCCAGAAGGCCACGTCCGCGCCCATGAGCTGGGCGGCGCGGGCGTATTCGCCATAGGTGGGCCCAACTACCACCACTCGATCCCCAGCATCCAAAAAGGCCAGTGCGGTGAGCCAGATGAGTTCGGACGCGCCGTTGCCCACGAGGATGTGTTCCATGCGCCGCTCAAGATGTTGGGCCAAGGCCCGGCGCAGGGCCAGGGCGTCGGGATCGGGGTAGCGGTCGAGGGGAACGCGGGCCAGGGTTTCGCGGACAGCGGGCGGCGGGCCGTAGGGGTTGATATTGGCGCTGAAGTCGATGATTTGGCCGGGAGAGAGGCCGAGGCCAGCGAGTTCGCGCGGGGTGATGGCGCCGTGGGGAACGGGGGGCGCGGCGAGGATGGCGGAGCGTG
>JALXCB010000151.1 GCA_026991225.1 Anaerolineae bacterium
GGGTGAGGGGGAGGTTGGGGTTGGTGGTGAGGTAGGTTTCAGTGTTCAGTTCGTCAAGGTGGATGACCTGAAAACTGAGCGCTGGCGCTGATGCAAACTCGGCTCGGGAAACATCGGTCGAGTGTTCAGTGTGCAGTTCGGACGCTTGTTCACTTTCTGAAGACTGAACACTGAACACTGAATACTGATCACTGATTACTATCCTCGCGGCGCTGTCCTCGATCATGTAGCGGATGCGCTCTTCGGGATAGTTCGGATCGATGGGCACGTAAGCCGCGCCGGCTTTGAGAACGGCGAGCATGGCGATGGGCATGGCCGGGCTCCGTTCCAGCAGGAGGGCGACGCGGTCGCCCGGTTCGACGCCCAGGCCGATGAGGCGATGCGCGAGCTGGTTGGCGCGGGCGTTGAGCTCGGCGTAGGTAAGACGCTCGTCGCCGAATTCCACGGCGATGTGGTCGGGTTGGGCCTCGGCGATGGCCTCGAAGCGCTGATGGATGAGATGGGGCTCGGGGATGGGCCGGGCGGTCTGGTTCCATGCCACCAGAAGCCGACGACGTTCCTCGTCATCCAGCAGGTCGAGCTCGCCCACGCGCTTGTGGGGATGCGCGGCCATGTCGGCCAGGAGGTTGCGCAGGTGACCGAGGAGGCGGGCGATGGCGTCATCGTCGTAGAGGCGGGCGTCGTAGGACGCCTTGACGCCGATCTCCTCGCCCGGCCCGGCCACCACAGTCAGGGGATAGTTGGTCTGCTCGTAGGATTTCACGTCCTCCAGAGCCACACTGGTCTGCTGGGTGCGCAGGGCGTCGTCCACAGGATAGTTCTCGAAGACGAAGATGGTCTCGAACAGGGGCGACCCCGCGGGGATGTCGCTCCATTCCGCCACCTTGACCAGAGGTGTGTACTCGAACTGACGCATCTCGAACTGGAGGGCGTGGATGCCCCGCAACCAGTCGCCCAGGGGCTGGTCATCCCGCACCTGGACGCGCATGGGCAGGGTGTTGATGAACAGCCCGACCATGGTCTCCGCGCCGGGCAGGTCGGTGGGGCGGCCGGAGACGGTGGCGCCATAGACCACGTCGCGGCGGCCGCTGTATCGGCTGAGGGTGAGGACCCAGGCCGCGGAGATGACGGTGTTCAGGGTGACGCGGTGGGTGCGGGCCAGTTGCGTCAGGGCCTGGCTGAGATCGGGGGAGAGTTTGAGGCTTTGTTCGCGGGTTTCGGGCGGGCCCTGGGGCGCGCGCTTCTCGATGCGCAGGCGCACGGGCTCATCGAACCCGGCCAGCAGCTCCCGCCAGAACGCCTCGGCTTCCCCCACGTCCTGCTTCTGCAGCCAGTCGATGTAGTTTTTGAAGGGACGGGCCGGGGGCAGCATGGGTTGGTAGCCCTTGTTGTACGCCTCGTAGGCCATGAACACTTCCCGCATGATGATGGGCAGGGACCAGCCATCCATGAGGATGTGGTGGTTACTCCACAGCAGGCGGTATGCCTCCTCGCCCGTGCGGATGAGATGAATGCGCATCAGGGGCGCTTTGGCCGGATTGAAGCCCTGGGCGCGGTCGCTGCGGATGAGGGCCTGGAAGCGGGTTTCCTGCTCATCGGGGGGCAAATCCCGCCAGTCCTCGAAGGTCATGGGCAGGCTGACCTCACGCAATTCCACCTGCATCATCCGGTCCAGCGACTTCCAGGAGAAGGCAGTGCGGAGGACCGAATGCCGCGTGACCATGAGCTCCCAGGCGCGGCGGAAGGCGTCGATGTCGAGGGGGCCGCGCAGGCGCGCGGTCATCTGCTCCACATAGACGCCCGAATCGGGGTCTTTGAGGGAGTGGAAGAGCATCCCCTCCTGCATGGGCGTGAGGGGGTAGATGGCTTTGATGTTGCGTTTTTTGGAGGACATAGGCGGAAAGTGAAGGGGCGGTGACAGGGAAAGGGCCGGGAAAGCGTGATGCGTAATGCGTGATGCGTAAAACGTCAAGCGCTGATTGACTGACAAAACGCGTTTTGGTCTGCTGTGGTCGCCTATGCTATCGACTGAGTACCATTCCAGGCCTGCGGCCAGTGGACGGCCTCCGCCGTCCATGTTCATGATGGAAATCAGGTCGACGAAGGTCGACCACAGGCGCGAAGCGCCTAAAGAGCCCGAGTTTACTCGGTGAATACGGTCGGAAAGGAAAGACTCAAGATTTGTCAGTCAACCAGCGTCAAGCGTCAGGATTCGATCTCATCCAGGATGTCGTCGGGGATGTCGTCGGTTTCGGGGGGAAGGGTGCGGAGGTGGTGGAGGACGGTTTGGGCCAGGATTTCGATGGTTTGGGGGCGGTGGATGGCGGGATCGTATTCCCACAGGAAGCGCAAGCGCCCGTCGCGCAGGATGGCGGTGATGGCGATGAGGTGGGGACGATGGTTTTCGGGAGCCCGTTCGGGCCCGCGCTGGCCCGGCTCGGTGAGAAAACGTAGGCCGGGCATGGGCGCGGTTTCGGCTTCGCCCAGGAAGTTGAACAGGATTTGGGGGACGGGTGTTTGCAGGATGTCGGGATCGGCCAGGAGGTGGCGGAGGATGCCGTAGGTCTGGGCGTGGGAGGCGGCTTCGCTGGCCTGGCGGTGGACGGCGGCCAGGGCGTCGGGTGCGTCGGCTGCGTCCGGAAGCTGGAGGAGCAGGGGATAAAGGGCGGTGAACCACCCCACGGTGCGGTTGAGGTCGAAGGGCATCCCTAAGGGATCGCGACCTCGCCCTTCCATTGCCAAAAACAGACGCGTATCACCGGTCCATTCAACCCATGCACGCCCCAAGGCCCACAGCAAGGCGTCCCCCACTTCCGCATAGGATAACGTCCGCGTCCAATCCAACAAACGTTCGGTTTCGTTTTGCGGTAGAGCCATGTCAACGTGCCGAGCCGTCCCGACAAGTGAGGGCCGGGACGCGGCCTGGGGATCATCTACTGGCAAAGAGGGCGGGTTTTGAGGAAGCGTGCGCAGCCAATAGGCTTTTGCGGCATTCGCGGCTCCCGAACGTGCATACGCTTCCAGGCCCTGGCTCCATTGTCGGTAAGAGGTGGTCTTAGGGGGCAAATGCACCGTCGAGTCCGAGGCCAGTTGCCCGTATGCCGAAAGCAAGTCGGTCAGCAGGATGCGCCAGGATACGCCATCCACCACAAGATGATGCGCCACCCATAATACCCGATCCGGGCGTTTTCCGCCAAGATTCAGGTGAATCATCTGGAAAATCGGGCCGCGAGCCAGGTCAAGCGCGGCCTGGGCCTGGGCGGCCAGGCGGGCGGCCTCGGCCTCCTGTTCGGGGCCGGGGAGATGGGAGAGATCGACGGTCTCGAAGGGGATTGCTGCGTCCCCGACGACTTCCTGCACCCAGCCATCGGGCGTGGGGCGGAAGCGGGCGCGGAGCATGTCATGATGGCCAACAACCACGGCCAGGGCCCGGCGCAGGCGATCGGGGGCGATGGGTTGGGCGATCTCCAGGAGGATGGCCTGGTTCCAGTGGTGGGGCTGAGGGAAATCCTGGGCGAAGAACCAGCGCTGGATGGGCGTGAGGGGAACCAGGCCCTGGATGCGGCCCTGTTCCGCTTCGATGGCCGCGGTTTGAGGCAGGTGTGCGGCCAGTTGGGCGATGGTGGGATATTGAAAGAACTGGCGGGCGGTGAGATGGAGGCCGAGGTCCTGGGCCTGGGCAAGGATGTGGGTGATGAGGATAGAGTCGCCGCCGATCTCGAAGAAGTTGTCGTGGATGCCGATATCGTCGCGGCCCAGGGCCCGCCGCCAGAGGTCGAGGAGGAGGGCTGTGGTGGGGGCGTGTTCCGTGTTCAGTGAATCGAGGGCGTTGGGGATGGCTTCCAAAGAGGGTTGCGGGGCGGGGA
>JALXCB010000152.1 GCA_026991225.1 Anaerolineae bacterium
GGGACAACGCGGTGCAGATGGTGAAGCTGGCGCGGCCGGGCTTGCGGGTGCTCGCGGGCCCCATCCAGCCCTGGAGCACTGCCCAAGATGGGGCGTTGCCCTACCGCATCGACGCGCCCTGGCTGAACTACTTCAACACCCTGCTCGCCCGATTGATGGAGAGCGCTCAGGCCAAAGAGGCCGCGGGCCAGGCCCTGACTCTGCCCGACGGTTTCGCGGCCCAGGCGCCGGGCCGTCCCCACGCGGCCGCGCTCAGCCCGGAACAGCGGACGCAGGAGCCGCACATAGACCTGCACAGCCCCCAGTGGGGCCGGGCGCAGATGGGATTCCGCGTCTACCGCGACTGGCTGGACGTGATCAACAGCCGCGACGCCACCCGCGGCCTGCCCCTGTACATCACCTCCACCAACACCTACACGCCCGACGACCCCATTCCCCCGGCGCAGAACTACCCGCCCGGCTGGCTGCAAGCCGCGTACGGGGAGATCAGCGCCCAGCCCCAGGTGCGCAGCCTCATCTGGTTCCTGGACTACGACGGCTCGGGCGACCGCCGCTGGGATGCGTTCAGCCTGAGCACGGGCTTCGGGCAAATGTACGAGGCGGCCCGGGATTTCGAGGCGTTGCTGAAGGAGGATTAGGATCGGGATTGGGATTGGGGATATGGTGAGGGAGAGAAATTTTCAAATTTCGTGTCAAAACCCCGTAAAAATACGGGGGACGAAAAGATGCTCGGGACGTAAAATATAGTTGACTCTCTTACAAAACACTTCCTGCTCAAATACTCTTAAAAGTAAGGAGGAAAAAGATGCGCAGAAAATTCATCTTATTACTGTTCGTCTTAAGTTTGCTTCTTGGATTGTCCAGCGTCGTATATGCTTCTGCCCAATATCATGGAGGATGGGCCGAACAACCCCGATGGGGCTCTCACTATTGGGAAAACTATACTTGGTCATCCACTCTAACTTGGTATCCGTATGATCAATGGGATTCCGTTGGTGTATATTACCTCCAAAATCTTAATGGAACCTTTCACTTTGAACATGAAGTGTATAAATATCCATCTTCGTATTGCGATAGATTTAATTCCCCTTATGTTTATACTTGGAACGGTGGATTACCTCTTACTTACTTTACAGCGGAAGATGAATGTGGTGATCCTAATTGGCCAGAGGAGATAAAAGTCTATTTTGATAAATATCAAATCAATGCATATGTATGGTATGGACATGCATTACGGCTTACAAAACAATGGTCATCCGCTCCTTCCTCTGGGGAAGTCAACTATTCTTTTTCAAATTGGTGGAGCGATTCTTGGTTGGGAAAGATCTACTATGACAACAACTTCTACGCAACTGCTAGTGATCCAAGTGGTATGCTTGAATGAACCATGCTTCTACTACGTTTTATTATTGCTCTAACAGATATTTTGGTTGACCACTAAGGAGGCGATGATGAAAAAGTTATACGTCCCTATCACTATCACTATTACGATGGCGCTTTTGGTGATCTTTTATACTGCGCACTCCGTTGTAGCAGGCAGAAACAGCTTTTCAGGCGTTGCTGAAACATACTCTTTTCATGTTGAGATAGACGACAATGAAAATGTAACCGTAGAAGTAGATCCGCAATTCCATGATTCTAAGCGGTGGACCAAATACTTGACGCGTAATAAAGAGCGTGGTTGGCAATTGTTAAAAGATGAAGCCTACCACGATAAATGGATACACGTTCAAATTGTTTTCACTCAGCCCATCCCTTTAGAAGAATTACATCCGCTTTTGCAGCAAACTGAATTTCGAGTTGAAAAGTATGTCGTTGCCGGTGAACGAAAAAATGATATTGCGGCGGGTTATGGGCCTGTGATCGCTTATCCCCCACCGCTTCGAATGCCACGGTCTCAGCAAGAAATTTTGTATGATAAAGGCATTTTAATTTTGGAAGGGACAACGCCGGTGAACGACAAGGGCTTGGGTCGTTGGTTGCAAAATGATCAGGTGTATTTGGTTGACACTACCGCTGTAGAATTGCTGGAGCTTCTGGAAAATGATCTTCGCGTCAAACCATTGTTAGAAAAAGGCGCCAATGTTTCGTTTGTAATCCATTGGCCATTAAGTCGCTTATCATGGGATTGGACAACAACCGGAGAGTAAATAGGTCAACGATATTCTTGAACTCAACGGTTTATCTCTGGAAGATAGTAAGAGGGAGGTGATTCTTGATAATAGCGCCTCGCTATCTTCCAGAGGTATTTTTGCTAAGGGGAATATTTATAGCTGTCATGGAAATGAAGCACAACGACATGAAGACACAAAGGTTCACGTTGAACTTTTTCAGCATCGCCGCCGCCCTGCTCATCTTTATTGCGGTCGTTACGATTCCTTCCGCGACGGCAATGAATGCGCCCTATACGTTTCGGGTGGAGGAAAGAGGCGATCATACCCTGGAAGTCTCTGCCACCCTCAAGCCCTGGCCCGATCCCTCCGCGGCCATGAAGCGCTACCAGACCGCCAATGCCCAACGAACCGAATCACTTATCAAGCAAGACCTGACCAACCCGATCTATGTCCAGGTCACCTTTGCGCATCCTATGGATTGGCGGGAAGCCCGCGCCTTGGCCCAGGCCGTGGATTTGCAGGTGGATAATTATCTGATGGTTGGAACAGGCGACCACGGCGAAAAAGCGACGACGATTTACAATCGTTCCTTCGAAGATGCCCCTCCGCCTTCCATCGAGATCGGCCCGCGCGGGCAGAAGACCACGCTCTGGGGCGTGATGGTCATTCAGGGGCGCCTGCCAGCGATGGAGGCGAGCTTAGGCTATCTGGCCCGCAATCCGAATGTCCACATGGTGGACGCCACCGCGGTCGAGATCCGTCATGCCATCCAGCGAAATCCCCGGTGGCAGGGCAAGGAAATCGTCAGCATCAGCCTCCCTTCGCCCTTTTGGGATATCGTGTGGGGAGACGGGCCATGATGGCCGGCGCCGGGATCATCGCCGAACGGGCGTAGCGCACACCACGATGACCGATGATGAACTTCCAGCGGAAGCTGTATCTGGCTTATCTTATACTCGCCGTGATGCTCCTTTTGGGCGTGCTTTTCCTGCAACGCGAGCTGTTGGCCTATGACCCGAGAGAGCAACGCATGGTGCGGCATGTCGCGTTCCAATATGAGGTGGTTGAGATCGACAAAACCGCCATCGTCGTCTTGATAGAGCCCAACGACAACTGCGACTCGGCCACATCTTTCGCGGATGCATACCTCCTCGAAAGTCGGGCATGGCTGCAGCGCATGGCGTCAGCGCATCCCAACCAGGTTATCGACGCGCTCGTTCGCTTCCGGTATCCGCTCTCTCAGGCCCGGGCGAATCGCATATTGGCCCATGCAAAGGCCCGCGTGTTCGAAAGCGCAGTGGTAGGCACGCAATGGGGAGCGCCTTTCGCGGCCTACGCTCTCGAACCAGGCCCCTACCTAAGCCGTGATCTCGATGCTCTGGCGGGTGACTTCCCCAGCACGCCCCCGCCAGGATTCGGTGCATCGGGTGTGATAGCGGGTGGGTTTCCCCCAGCGGCGCCGTCAGTGGAAATCGGGGGTTATCTCGCTGTGCGGGTGCTGGCGCCCGCCAACCAGCTCCTCGCCCTTTCCTCAGACCCTTTGGTAGGCTTTGTCGACGCCACGCCACAACGGGTTTTCGAGGAAGTAACTCAAAGTGAGCGATGGCGAGATAGACAGTTGACCCACCGCAACGTGCGCATCGAGATGCCGGTGTGGGATGATCCGCCGTCCAGGTCAGAGCGACTCGCCCCCGCGAGCGCGATTCCATTTGAAACCCGATTTCGCCCCGAAAATGGACGGCGCAGGCCGTCCACTGGCCGCAGGCCTGCCAGGTTACGACTTGAGTCGAACGCCACGCATGAAGGAAGAACCATCACCACATCCTGGTCCTATCACGGCCCCTGGCCCGAGCCGCCTACCCAGGGGCTGATGGCATGGGAAGTCAACGGGGAGAGGGCTTTCCTGCAAACGGCCTTCCGCTGGTCGCAAGAGGCATCGCACAGCTTACGGCGCCATCCTCGGGATACGATGGTCCTGGACCTGTTTGATCGTCACCCTGGCGTCTACTGCGATCAAGTTTATCCCCAAATCATCATCGAGAGGGGCGGAGACTGGATGCGTTCCTGGTTCGTTACCAACGCCTGCGACGATCCTCGATGGCCGGAAAGGGTCTCGCTGCGGCTGAAAAGCGCCCAAATCGCGCCGCAGACCTGGTATTGGACGCTGCTCGAATTGGGGATGGCTCCCTCAGCCACCACCGAACGCCTCATGGGCGAGATACACGTCCATCTTTCACGCCCGGGCCTGGCGCAAACTACCAGGCTCGGAGGTCTGTACTACGGATCCAAGCCGGGGGTAAATCCATGAAGTTACTGCAAAACCCCGTAAAAATACGGGGGACAGGGGAAGCAAAGGCTGCTACAATGGCAGCATGCGTATTTCATTTATCGGAAGCATATTCATCGCATCGATTCTCGCCTCCACGCTGGTCTCTGCGCTCTACATTTATCCCTTGCGGGATCGGAAAGAAGCGCCCGCCAGCAGGGTTCTGCTCCTGTTGAGTGCGCTGATCTCCTGGATCGGCGTGGTCTTGTGGTTGACTGCGCTCATCGAGTTGTGGCAGTTGTATCTGGCGACGCCTTCAGCGCTCAGCGCCACAACGCCCGCCTGGGCGCGCCTGATCCTGAGCATCCTGAAAGCCATTGCCAATCTGCTGCCCGTCCGCCGCTGGGAGTTAGGCGTTTTCTACGCCCTTCCATTCCTGCTCTTGCCCCTGGCGCTCATCCTGCGTCATCCCGCCCGCGCGGGCGCATGGCTGTATCGGGCCGCGGTGACGCATCTGGCGTTTTTCTGGGGTGTATTGGCCATGACGATGTGGACGCCCGCATCCTCCCAACGCTTCGCCATCCTGGGTGCGGGCATCGTGGCGCTGTACGGAACCCTCCTCCTCTGCCAAGTCGTTAGCGCTTTCCGGGCGTGATAAGACACTTATGATGCGGCTTCGACACCGAGCCCTTCTGGATCGATTTTTGTGCGGATACGGTTTTCTGCTGACGGTTGGCGTTGGGCTGCTGCTCTACCATGAGATCCGCAACGGCGATTTTTATTGGCGACACACCAATTGGGGCGGGCATCTGGGCAATCTCAACCTGTTTTTGGCCATACTCACAGGGATGGGCATCATGCTTGGGGCATGCACCCACAAACAAGCATTCGCCCGGCTAACGCTCACCGCGACCGGCGGCCTCCTCGTTTCTGTGATGGTGATGCACCTCTGGTTTCCACCGATGTCGCCTGAGCCCGGTTGGGGAGCCGCCTTGCTGGCCCTGTTCATGGTCTGCGTCCTCTTTCTATGGCCTGCGCTCTTGCTCCGCAAATAGGACGCGGACGAACGCGGATGAACGCGGATAGTTCATAAAAATCTGTGACCGCGGAGCGAATGGAAAAAGTTTTGCGCCTGCCCACCTGCACACCTGCCCTCATCCAACTTGAATTCCAACCCAAACCACGATACACTCACCCCATTGACCATTGGCAATTGACAATTAGCCATTGACCATTCCTCATGCCCGACGCCACCGTTTTCCTGGTCGACGACCACCCCGCTGTGTTGTGGGGCTTGCGCGCGGCATTGGAGCAAACGCCCGGCATCATCGTGGTGGGCGCCGCCTCCTCGGTGGACGCGGCCCTGCCCCAACTACAACGCCTGCAACCGCGAGTGCTGCTGGTGGACTACAAGCTCCACGACGCCTCGGGCGTGAGCCTGGCCCAAACCCTTCGCCAGCGCCAACTCCCCATCGCCATCCTCTTCCTCAGCGCCTACGATCATCCCGGCTACATGCACCGGGCCTATCGCAGCAGCGCGTTGGGCTATCTGCTCAAGGAGGAGCCCATGAGCCGGGTGGCGTGGGCCGTGAAGCGCGCGGGCCAGGGCCTGCCCTCCTGGCGGGAGGAGCAACTGGCCCGCATCCGCCAGTGGCAAGAGGAGGTGGCGGCCGCGTGGGAATCGCTGACCGGGCGGGAGCAGGACGTGGCGCACATGCTGGCCCGGGGCCTGCGCAATGCCGAGATAGCCGAGGCCCTGGGCGTATCCGTGCGCACCGTGGAATATCATGTGGCCAACGTGTTGGGCAAGCTGGGCCTGCGCAACCGGGCCGAAGTCGCAGGCTGGATGGCGGGCGTGGCGGATGCTGAACCGCTATCCAAATAACGCGCGGCGCCGACAAATCATGAGGCGGCGTGCAAGCGTCACTGATGTACAGTTCGGGCCTTGGAAAATCGCATCTCATTGAAAACTTGCACATTGCAAGCATCATGTTTTTCAACGCCGTTCATGCGCGACAAAATGGCGCTCGATGGTAACTACTAAGGTATCGTTAACCACTTTTTGCCACGAAGACACGAAGAAAAGCGAAGGCACGACGTATTCTTCATTATTTTTCCTTCGTGTCTTCGAAAAACTTCGAGCCTTCGTGGCTTTTGGCGGTCTAAAGTCAAGTACGTTAGCAGTTACGCTCGATGAATCAAATCATGAGGCGCGAAACGGGCAATTCATGACGACGGCTATTCGTCGCCGCACTTCGATTACCGATCGAATGGAATTTATGCTACAATAGAAAAAATTCTGTGTCTGATAGGGGAAATCCCCCCTATTGCATACGGAAAATGCCGTCTCAAACTGCGATGAAGCCTGCGCCAGCCCTCCTTGTGGAAGATGATCCTTTCACTCGACGCGCGGTCGCTGACTTCTTGCAAGAAGAGATGGATCTTCAGGTGCATCAGGCGGCCAGCTATGAACAGGCGCGGGCCATACTGGATTGGCTGGCTCCCTCCTGCCAACTGGCTCTGGTGGATGTGTCTTTGCCGCGTGCACAACTGGATGAGGCGGAGCGCAGGCCTTGGGGTCTCGACCTGATCCAGGAAATCAAGACCATCAATGCGCGTTGCGGCGTCGTGTTGTGGTCCGCCTATACTCATTTCCTGCCCAAAGTGATGGAACTGGTCGCCCAGGGATACCGGGGGTTGGCCTGCATTCCCAAGGGCGTGCGGGCGCAGATGTTACGCGAGGCGGTGCAACGGGTGCTGGCGGGGGATGTCTTTCTGCATCGGGCTGTGGTTCGCGATGAACGTCAGAACCTGGAAGCCCTCCTGCTTGCCAATCTCGACCCCGACGTGGCGCAACTGGTCGCGGATGTCGCTCAACGCCTGGAGGAGCTGACGCCCCGGCAAAAAGAAGTCGTCTCCCGCATCACCCGCACGCCCACGGCCATCGCCCAGGAGCTGGGATTAGAGGTGCGCACAGTGCGCAATTACCAGGACGCCATTTACGAACGGCTGGGATTGCGCGAACCCATCCCGGCGATCCAGCATATCCGCCGCGATCCTATCATCACCCTCGCCCTGATCCTCAACCATCTGAAGCAAGCCGACACCTCCTGATATCGAGTCCTATGCTGCGATTCTGGCGGCGACTCACATGGGGAGGGCGTCTTGTCCTCCTGCTGATGATATGGACGCTGGGGATGACCGCGGTCGCCAACATCAGTCTGTTCCAAAGGGTGGGGAAAATGGGCCTGGGCGCGTGGGTCTATTGGGAAATTGATTTAGATTGCCTGCGAATCTCGCCGGTGGTCTCCCCCCATTGGCCCCCTTTTGCAAAGGGGCAATTGCACACGTCGGATTGCATCACCAACATCGATGGAAAGACCTTTTATTATCAACCAGAGCTGGAAAAGTATCTCACGGAAGAAGTTGCAGGCAAGCGGAAAGAGAAGGAGGTTTGGGTCACAGGCTTTGGAAAAGAAGGGGCATTTCACAAAAAACTTCCCTTGATCCCATGGACGATTCATCTTCTCCTCCAGGCGCATTTGCTCAATTTTATTCCTGGCATAGGATTGTGGTTGATAGGGCTTATTGTCTATCTAGCCCTGTCGAACGAACCCCTGAACCAGGCCCTGGCGTCTTTCTTTTTTCTCGGGGGCATGGTTTTGATGGGGCTGAATCATTGGGTGGGAGATTATGTCATGAGCGTGTGGTTCGACGCACTCATCAGCGCATTGCCTCGCCCCGTCATGGCGTTCTTGTTAATTAAAATCGCCTTGCTCTTCCCGGAGTCGAAAAATGCCAGAGCGTGGATTCATAAATTGTACTGGATAGCGTTTTTTGGTGTGTTGTTAGCGCTTGGGATGGCCCGAATATGGAGTCATGTAGTGTTGATAAATCACAACATGTATAAGCATGTGGGCGCTTTGCTTCGTTTCACAGAGAATGGTTTATTCATCGCAGCAGGACTGTTATTTTTACTGCGTCTTGCATGGTGCTCACACAAAAACCCATCCCCCAAACTACGAGGCCAGATGATTTTCCTGACCTTGGGAGTCCTCAGTTTCATGCCAATCCTGGTCATCGATCTGCTGAACTCCCTGTCTGGCCTGTTGCTTCCCTTCCTCAACCTTTACAACCTCACGGCCATGGGGTGGATTATCCCCGGCGCGGCCATGGTGGCTTACGCCATGCTGCGATACCAAACCTTCTCCTATCGCGGCCAGTTCCTTTCCATCCTGCTGGTGTTCTTCATCAGCGCCGTCATCGTGCAGACTTACACCCTGGTCGTCACGCTGGGTCGCATCGATGGCGTTCAGTGGGCTTTGCTGTGGGGCGCTGTGCTGTTGACCACGCTGCTCTTCTATCTCGATTCGCCCCTGCGCCGCGCCTTCATCCGCTACTTCGCCCGTCATTATGACGATTACGAAGTCGTCGTTCAGTTCATCCAACACCTGGAAAGGCAACCGTCAGAAGAGCATCTTTTGCAGGAAGCCGCCCGGGCCTTGTGCCGATGGCTGCGCGTCGAATGGGTCGCCATCTGGGCCTTTCACACTCTCGACATCCTGTGGGTCGCCTCCCAGGAAGGAAGCGCCGTGATTACACAACGCATGCACCAAACCCCATCCCAGCCTCCGTTCGAAAATGCTGTGCATCGAGAACCGCTGGAGGAGGGCGGAAAGGAGCTCGGCATGGTATGGATCGGCCCGAGGGTGAGTGCAGAGCCTTTCGACACGGAAGACCAGCGCCTGGCGCACCTATTGACCGCCGAACTGGCCCGTATGCTGGCATTACGGCTCTATATCTCCGAACTGGAATCCATACCCGGCCGCATTCTGGCCGCGGTGGATCAGGAACGCCAGCGCATCGGCCGCGATCTCCACGACGGCGTGCTTCAGTTCCTGGGCGCCTTGCCCCTGGCGCTGGAGCGGGTGAAAACGCTGCAACGGAAGCGTCTCGATGAAGCGGATCAGCTCATCGAACAAGTGGTAGAGCAAGTCGAGATCGTGAGTCAGGAGACGCGCGGGCTGGCCTACGATCTGAGCCTCCCCGGCCTGCGTCAGGGTGACTTGTTGGCCATGGCCCACCGTCACGCGCGGATTGTCTGTCGCACCGCGGGCGTCAGGTTGAACTGGCAGGTGCTGCGTCCCCGCCCCTGGCGACATATCGATGAAACCAACGCTGTGCATGTCTATCGTATTTTGCAAGAAGGTCTGCACAACGCCCTGCGCCATGGCCATCCCAGCCAGATCACCGTGATCTGGGATGCGACGGATGAATGGTTGATCCTCGACATCCTGGATGACGGCCAGGGAATGGACACGAAATCATCTTCTGGGACGGGGTTGGGCATGATCTCGATGCGTGAACGCGCGCGGGCCCTGGGCGGGCGGCTGGAGGTGGTTTCTGAGCAAGGCCGGGGCGTGCGCGTGCGGTTGATTTTTCGGTGTAAAATAGGATGTCAGCCTCTTGATATAGAAACCCCAAACGACAGAAGAACGCCATGAAACTTTCCTATTCCGATCTGGAAGACGCTTACCTCTTTGTCAGCGGCGCTCCCTACGGCGAGAGCGCCGCGCTGATATGCGCGAACACCGGCAAAATCTACTATCGATCTTCCTGGTATAGCGAGGAGGAAGCGGAAGAGCTTTTCGGGAAGATCGATGAATCATGCAGCCGCTTCATCGAGGTCCCGCACAAGTACGATCTCGATTTGGGGAAGAACCTCATCTTCGAGTTCGTGGAAGCGTTTCTGCCTGATGATTACGATTATGTGAGAAGCATTTTCCGCCGTCGGGGCGCGTATCGCCGGTTCAAGGATTTTTTGTACCGGCGGGGGATGCTGGAAGCGTGGTATGACTTCGAGAATGAGCGGACAGAGAAAGCGCTGCGCGAGTGGTGCAAGGAGGAAGGCATCGAGTTGACGGATGCATGAAGCCCGCCTCCCGTTCATTCCCGCCTTGCCAAACCGGAGAGAGGAAAAGTACAATAAGCCCATTCATTTTTCCGATCTTCCATTCTCACTCATCCCTCTCCCAAACGATACCCATGACCGTCTACGCAGGCAAATACCTCCGCATCGATCTCACCCACCGCGCGTGGCGCGAGGAAACCATCTCCGAAGAAGACGCCCGGCAGTGGCTGCTGGGCTCCGGCTACGCCGCCCATCTTTTCTATCAGGAGATGGACCCCGACCTGGATCCCCTGGCTCCCGAAGCCTCCCTCTATATCTTCAACGGCCTCCTGGTGGGCACGTTTGCCCCCACCGCCTCCCGCACCTCTTTCTGCGGCCGCTCGCCCCTGACAGGCATCTGGAACGAGTCCAATGTGGGGCATCACTGGGGCGCGGAGCTGCGCTTCGCCGGCTATGACGGCATCGTCATCACCGGCGCGTCGGACACGCCCGTCTATCTCTTCATCAACGGCCTCACGGGCGATATCGAGTTTCGGGATGCGTCCCATCTGTGGGGCAAGGACTGGTTCGAGGCGGGCGACGCCATGCTGGCCGAGACCGATCCCAAAGGCCAGGTGGCGGGCATCGGCGTGGCGGGCGAAAACCTGGTGAAAATGGCGGGCGTCACTGTCGGCCCATCCCACTATGTGCGCATCGCCGGCCGCGGGGGCATGGGCGCGATCCTGGGCAGCAAGAAGCTGAAGGGCATCGCCATTCGCGGCAAGAAACGCCCCGATTATCCCGACCGCAAGCGCTTTTTGGCCACGGTCAAGGAGCAGAACAAGTACATCAAGGAGAATTCCACGGGGATGAGCCTGTTGGGCACTGCGGGCGGCTTCCAGGCCACCGAGGAGTACGGCGACCTGGCCCTGAAGAACTGGCGGCTGGGAACCTGGCCCCGGGCCAAAGACCTCACTGGCTCCGTGCTTTATGAAAAGTATCTCATCCGTCACACCCACTGCTTCTCCTGTCCCATCGGCTGCGGCAAAGAAATCGAAGTGCCCGAAGGCCCCTACAAGACCCCGCGCGGGGAGGGCATCGAATACGAGACCATGGCCGGGTTCTTCGGCAACGTCTTCCAGGACAACATGGAGGCGGGCATCCTGGCCAATTCCCTGTGCAACCGCTACGGCCTGGACACCATCTCCACCTCCGCCACCATCGCCTTCGCCATGGAGGCCTACGAGAAGGGCTTGCTCACCGACGAGGACACGGGCGGCATGGCCCTCACCTTCGGCGATCCCGACGTCGTGCTGGAGCTCATCCGCCAGATCGCGTTCCGCGAGGGCGTGGGCGACCTGCTGGCCGAGGGCTCTCGGGCCGCGGCCCGCAAGCTGGGCGACGGCGCGGAGGATTTCGCGGTGCACAGCAAGGGCCTGGAAGTGGCCTATCACGACCCGCGCGGTTTTGTGAGCATGGCCGTGAACTACGCCACCGCCAACCGCGGCGGCTGCCATCTGGAGGCCCTTTCCTACTGGAACGGCTACGGCCTCACCCTGCCCGACCTGGGCTACGCCGAAGTCAAGCCCCGGCTGGAATCCTCGCCTGAGGCCGCGAAGATGGCCTACGACTTCCAGAACTACTTCTCGGTCTACAATCCTCTGGGCCTGTGCAAGTTCATCGCCAAGGGCAAGGTGGGGCCGGAGCGATTGACCGGGATCGTGAACAGCGCCCTGGGCTGGGAATGGACGCCCGAGGACGTCATTCAGATGGGCGAGAAGCTCTTCCAGCTCAAACGGCTCATCAACAACCGCTTCGGCGTCACCCGCGAAGATGATACATTGCCCAAACGCCTGCTGAAGGACGCCAAGCCCGATGGCAGCGCCGGCGGCAACCTGCCCGATCTCGACCTGATGCTGCCCGTCTATTACGAATTGCGCGGCTGGGACGACGAGGGCCGTCCCACGCCCGAGCGTTTGCGGGCGCTGGGTCTCCAAGGTTAGCCGTCATGAGCGATAACTCGTCGATACGGATGAAAACGCCTCGCGGCCAGGGCGGCGCGGGAAGCCAAGCACGTAATGCGTAATGCGTGATGCGTGACGACCTCACGTTTCACGGTTTCACGCATCACGTCTGTGGCAGCCTCGCCCAACGTCGGCCTGGCGATCTCAATCCTAAACTAAACGCATTTTGAAATCAGGTGTTTTCGGCCTCGGCCACCCGGAGCTGAAGCTCCGGGCTACGAAACGACGCCGGGTGAACCCGGCTTCCTGCGGCGCGCGACATGCACCGTAGCCCC
>JALXCB010000153.1 GCA_026991225.1 Anaerolineae bacterium
CCATTTTTCGTGCCTCTTTTCCAGTAGGATGAGTAGGGGGAGCCGCGGGCGGCGGGGCCG
Organism: Anaerolineae bacterium; assembly: GCA_026991225.1. Classification (GTDB taxonomy): domain Bacteria; phylum Chloroflexota; class Anaerolineae; order J102; family J102; genus M2005. Next base: position 61 of record JALXCB010000153.1, read on the forward strand.
GTTCCGACGGCTCGGGCGGTTGGGTTGATTTGTTGATGCTATCTCCCTGGCCCGCGGGGGCCGGGGGAGGGGGTGACGGTTCTGGTTCGGGCGGAGGCTGGGCCTGCGCCGCGGTCGGCTCCTCGGCCTGGGCTGCGGCCATGCGGGCGTGGATGGCGCAATAGTCGGAGCCAGGGAGGGCCTTGCGGCGGCAACGCGTGCCGTTTTTGGTGAGCGCTTTGCACTGGGCCATGTTAGTTCAGTAATCAGTGAACAGTGAGCAGTTATCAGTGTGAGGATATTGGCGCGAGAGGCCAGGGCCGTGAAACGTGATGCGTAATGCGTAATGCGTAATTTCTCACGTTTCACGTTTTACGTTTCACGAACGCTGTCGTCTCGCTCGACGTGGGCGTCGCGTTGCTTTTGCAATCGAATACAACGCTATGTCCTGCCCAGCTCCTGGAGGACGCGGCGGACGATGGCTTCGATATCGACGTCCGCGGCCGGAGAGGGGGCTGAAGCGAAGCCGGGTGCTGGCGATGGGGCCTGACCGGGCAGAGGCTGCACGTCCGGAGCCAGGGTGGCGGCCTCGGGCGGTGGCGGCGTGGTCTCGTAGGCCACGCGTTTGATGTTGAGCAAGTGCTGGACGCTGATGTTGTCGGCCAGGACGGCCCCGCCCAGGCCGCCGGGGGCCAGGGTCATGGAGGGGGTGAGATTCGTGGTGGCCCCGATCGCGCCCAGGGTGCCCCAGGTGTTGATGGAAAGACGGAAGACGGGCTTCTCTTCGCCAAAGGCCCGGATGACCTCCTCATCCCGGGCGTGGACGACCATGGAATGGCCTTCGCCGCCGAATTTGATGAGCTGGATGGCCCGTTCGCAGCCCGCGTGCCAGCCATCCTCTACATAGAACCCCAGCACGGTGGTGAGCTTCTCCCGGCTCAGGGGCTCTTCCGGCCCGACTTTGTCCAGGTCGGCCACGAGGATGCGGGCCCAGGGCGGCACGTCGATGCCCGCCAGTTTCGCCAATTGCTGGGGCGTCTTGCCCACTGTGCGGGCGTTGATGGCACCGTTGGGTTTGAACAGGGTGCGGGCCAGCGCCTCTTTCTGGGCTGCGTTCACCCAATACGCGCCGTTCTTCTCCATCTCCGCCCGCAATTCCGCGGCGATGGGACGATCGGCGATGACCGATTGCTCGGTGGCGCAGATGACGGAGCTGTCGAAAGCCTTACTGTTGACGATATCCCACGCGGCTTTCTTCACGTCCGCGCTGCGGTCCACCCACACGGGCGCGTTGCCCGGGCCCACGCCGATGGCGGGTTTACCCACGCTGTGCGCGGCCTTGACCATGCCCGATCCGCCCGTAGCCAGGATCATGTCCACGGCCCAGTGCCGCATCAGCTCCTGGGTGCCGGGCAGGGTGACGTTGGTCATGCAGCTGATGAGGCCCGAGGGCATGCCTGCAGCCTCGCCCGCCTGAGCCATGATGCGCAGGGCTTCCAGCGAAGATTCCTTGGCCGAGGGATGGGGCGCGATGACGATGCCGTTGCGGGCTTTGACCGCGATGAGGACTTTGAAGATGACCGTGGAGGTGGGATTGGTGGAGGGCGTGAGTCCGGCGATGACGCCCACAGGCCAGGCGAATTCCAGAATCTTCTTGGCCCGATCCTCGCGGATCAGCCCCACCGTCTTCACATCCTTGATGGATTCCCAGATGGTGCGGGAGGCGAATTCGTTTTTGATTTTCTTGTGCAAGGCCACGCCGTACCCGGTTTCTTCATGGGCCAGCCGTCCCAGATATTCCGCGTTCTCATACGCGGCCTGGGCCATGGCCTCCACAATACGGTCCACCTGGGCCTGGGAGGCGTGGAAGAACTCCCGCTGGGCCTCTTTGGCGGCGATGGCCAGCCGCCGGGCCTCCTGCATGGAGCGAAGGTCGAGATCGTAGTTGTCGATCATAAAATTATCCTGCGGTGAAAATCGATCTCACGCAAAGTCGCCAAGTCGCAAAGGAAAAAAGAAGCAAAGTATGGTTTGCAGGTGGCAAGTCGCAAGTGGCAAGTCAGCTTGTTCGGCCCTACTTGCCACCTGCCACCTGCGACTTGCAAACTTGTCTTGGCGGTCTTTGCGTCTTTGCGTGAGATTTTCGTTCGTATCGGTGAGTTTTCGCTCGTATCGCCTGCTATTGTAAATAGGATTCGGATCAGGATTAGGATTAAGGATCGCCAAGGCAACGTTGGGCGAGGCGACCACGGGAGTAATACGTAATTCGTAAAATCCTTACGTATCACGCATTACGCATTACGTGATGGGCTTCCCGCGCCAACCTGGCTTGTTGCGTCTCTCGTCAATTCAGGCGGGCGTTGGCTCAAGTGTACTTCTTGGGCGAGCGGGCCACGTCGAGAACCGCGTCCTGGAAGGCGGAGCAGGCCGCGCGGCAGGCGCTCTGGGAGCCGGACAGCAGCGCGCCCGAGAAGTTGGTCTCGGAGGGGGGAGCCCACCACAGGCGCATGGTCACTTCCGCGGCCTTGAGCGCGGCGTCGATGGCATAGGTGGCCTCGATGGGCGGGGCGATGAGGTAGGCCAGGGGGGTTCCCTCAGGCACGCCCGCCTCCTTGCTAAGATAGCTGCCCGAGCGGGAGATGGTGTGGGGGAAGAAGGCGATCTCGCCCTTCTCATCCGCGGCGTAGAACCAGGCTTTCTCTTCGGCATAGGCCACGGCCGCGTCCAGGCCCGCGCGGGCCTCGGCGGGATTGGGCCCCGCCAGGATGCCGATGATCTCGCCCGAGAGGGGGCCGGAGGCGTGGGCGGAGCCCGCGTAGAAGCTGTGGGCGTAGACGACTTCCACGTCCGCTTTCTTGGTGGCCTCGTCCAGGGCCACGTAGAGGGAGTCGTCGATGTCGCAGGTGATGAGGGCCAGGCTGCGCTGATGCGGCTTCAGCCCCAGCTTTTCCGCGAAATCGGGATGGACGTTGGGGATGAGCCGGGCGGCCAGGATGGTGGGTTTGATAGGATCAAGGACTGCCATAGAATGTGTCTCCTTATCGCTACAATACGTCGGAGGGTGGATTCTCGGTGATCTCTTCCGACGTCTTCATCTTCAGTTCGACGCCGCTGGCCTGATATTTCAGGATTTTCTTGATGAGTTCGACCACGTAGGCGCCCGCTTCCAGGGGATTGAGCCCGCCGTTGTTGGTGATCATGCAGATGACGTCGCGCTGGGCGTCGGTCTTGCCGGGGCCGGGCCGCCAGCCCATGTACGCGCTCATGGCGTCGGCCACGCCCAGGCCCGGGCGCTCGCCGATGAGGATGACCACCACGTCCGCGCCGATGACGGTGTTCACGTCGTTGATGACGCCCACCCGCGCGAATTTGATAAAGAAGGGCGTGCCCATGCTGATGTGTGAGGCTTCGAGGCCCTGCTGGATGACGGGGAAGATGTGGGGCAGGTTGTTGTTGATGGCCGCGGCGCTGAGCCCATCCCCCACCACAATCTGCACCTGAGGCTTTTTGACGCATTTCTGGTCGATGAGCATCTTGGCCTCGGGCGTGAGCTTGCGTCCCAGGTCGGGCCGCAGCAGATATTCTTCCTTGTCTTTCACCATGGTCTGCACGGTGAAGAGCCCGAACTGATCCAGCACCTCTTGCTTCACCTCGCCATAGATGGCGTCCTGGGTGACGCCGTGGTCCGCCTGGAAAAGAAGCCAGGACAGGGTGCGGGGGCGGGGTCCGGCCCGGCCTGCGCCGATGCGGGCGGGGGTGGTGGATTTGAGATTGCGCAGCCCCTCCGGGTCCATGGGG
>JALXCB010000154.1 GCA_026991225.1 Anaerolineae bacterium
ACGCCCACCATCACCCCCACCGCGACGCCCACACCCGGCCCCACGCCCGACGGCCAGATCCGCACCGTCCGCGTCTCCATCCTCATGTATCACTACATCGCCATCCCCCCGGCGGACGCGGATGACTATCGACGCGAGCTCTCGCTGGACCCGGCCATCTTCGTGCAGCACCTGGACTATCTCCAGCAGCAAGGCTACACCACCATGCGCCTGGAGGATTTGATCTCTTACCTCCAGCGCGGCGTTCCCGAATTGCCCCCCAAGCCCATCATCCTCACCTTCGATGACGGCTACCGCGACAATTACGACAACGCATTCCCCGCCCTGGCGGGCCACGGGATGATCGGAACCTTTTTCATCATCACCGACTTTGCCGACCTGGCGGCCACCGATCCCAACTACGCCCGCTACGCCACCTGGGATCAACTTCGGGACATGGACGCCGCGGGCATGGAGATCGGCTCTCACAGCCGCAACCACCCCGACCTTCGGGGCAAGGACGTGGACTTCCTGGTGTGGCAGGCGTTGGGCAGCAGCCAGACCATCGCGGCCAACCTGGGCAAAAAGCCGCGCGTGCTGGCTTACCCCTTCGGCTCCTACGACCAACAAGTCATCGATGTGTTTCATTCCGCCGGCTTCTGGGGCGCGGTGACCACCCAACCGGGCGTGGAACAACGCACCGACCAGGTCTTCGAACTCAAGCGCCTGCGCATCTCATCCAAAACCGGCGTGGCGGAGCTGGCCGCTTTGTTGCAGTATTGGGAAAACCAGCCATAATCGGGAGTGGGCGAGGGGAAAAACCGGGCCGCTGGGGCTTGAATTTTGGCGAAGGAAGGCGTATAATAAGAAAAAGTAGAACATGTGTACGTAAATCAAACCATGCCCACGATGCACGACATCCTCGACCAGCAGGCCGACCTCATCGAGAGCGTCATGGCCGCGCACAAGATACCCGCCCGGGTGTGGGGCGGCGTGGTCACCCCGCGCTTCGTGCGCTATCAGCTCACCACGGCTGCGGGCGTGCGGCTGAACAAGGTGATGGCCCTGAAGGATGAGGTGGCGATGATGCTTGGGGTTTCGGACGTGCGTATGTATCGCAAGGATGGCGCGGTTTATGTCGAGGCCCCGCGCAGCCGACCGGGTGTGGTCAAGCTGCTGGCGGTGCACAAGAGCCTGCGCAAACGCCCGCCAGGGTCCATCATCCTGGGCGTGGATGAGGAGGGCGCGCCCCTGCTGGTGCAGCTCACCAGTCCCAATGTGGCCCACATCCTCGTGGCGGGCAGTACGGGCTCGGGCAAGACAGTGCTGCTCCGCAGCATGATCCTGAGCCTGGCTTTGCGACACAGCCCGCGCGCCCTGCAATGCCTCCTCATCGATCCCAAAAGCCGGGGATTCAGCCCCTTGGCCCGGCTGCCCCACCTCATCCGCCCCATCGTCACCGACCCCGATCAGGCCATCCAGGCCCTGGCGGATGCGGTGAAGGAGATGGAGCAAAGGGACCGAGAGAAGCGCAATCGCCCGCTGCTGACGATCTTCATCGATGAGCTCGCCGATCTGCGCATGGTGGGCGGGCAGGCCGTGGAGAAGCTGCTGGCCCGGCTCACCCAGCGGGGCCGGGAGGCGGGCGTTCATGTCATTGTAGCCACGCAACGCCCGGCCGCCACCATCATGGGCGGGCTAGTGAAAGCCAATCTGCCCGTGCGTCTGGTGGGATCGGTGGCCAGCCCGGAGGATGCGAAGGTGGCTACGGGCATCGCCCGCAGCGGCGCGGAACGACTCACCGGTCGCGGCGATTTTCTGCTGGTGGCGCGGGGGGAAATCGTGCGCTTTCAGGCTGGGTATGTGGCCGAGAAGGATATCCGGGCCACCGTGCGGGCGTTGCAGGCGCGGGCGAGAAGAGAAGGCGGTAGCCCCGTAACCCAGTAGACCAGGAAACCGGGCCGCAGCGCTCCCCCACCCGGTCTACGTGTCTACCGGTTTCCCGGTTTACCACTTTGCAAAACAGTCGCCCCCAGCCACTAAACCGGAAGCAAAATGAGAACCAGGTTTTTTGACTCTCGACTTCCGTGCGGATATGACGCTGTTCTAAAGGCCATGCGGCCACCCGCAGGTGAACCTGCGGGCTAAGAACGACGCCCCATGAATGGGGCTTTTCCGCCGTGGCCGCCATCAAGCCGGGTTCACCCGGCGTCGTTCCGTAGCCCGGCGGCTTCAGCGCCGGGCGGGCGTGGCCCCAAAAAATACCGAGTTTCAAAATGACTTCAATTTAGCTCGCTAATAACGACGAAAATGCCTCGCAGCCACGTGGGCGCGTGAAGCCAAGCACGTGATGCGTAATGCGTGATGCGTAAGGATCTCACGAATTACGGATTACGCATCACGTCCGTGGTAGACTCGCTCAACATGGGCTTCGAGTTGCTTTTGCAAGCCAACGCAACGCCATTTTCGGAACATCTATGCTGTGAGCGCGAACATGTGGCATAATGACCCCATGAACAACCATCAGATCGGCTTGATCATCATCCTCATCGGTCTCCTGTTCATCCTCGGCGGCGCGTTGGTGTGGACCGGCGCGTTCTCCTGGTTCGGTCGCCTTCCCGGCGATATCCGCATCGAAGGAGAGAACGTAAGAATTTACATCCCCTTCACCTCGATGATCTTGTTATCCCTGGCCCTGAGTTTGTTGCTGGGGATCATCAACCGGCTGTTTGGCTGAAACGCCCCTCTCTCAGGCTTGCCTTCCCCCTCCCCTCTATGTCCAATCCTCGCCAGAACGATGAATGGCTGGCTCAGCTCCGCACGCCCGGGCCCGAACGCGACGCCGCCATTCAGGACCTCCTGACCTGGCTGCACAGACGCAACTGGAACTGGCCGGTGAGGACCCGCAAAAGGCGCTGCCCGACGTGGCCCATCACCTGCGCACCTGCCCCGAATGCAAGGAGGAGCACGACGCGTTGCTCAAGATCCTCCAGAGTGAGGACTAGGCCACGTTGGTACTGTCCAGCACGGTGAGGAGATAGCGATGACGTCCGGGCGCGACATGCTCCACCAGGGTGATGGTTTCTCCCTCCAGGATGAGCAGGAAGTCCGCATCCGCCTCCACCCACGCCTCCACGCCCGCGCCCGTCTCCTCCCCCCGCCACAACCATCCCCACGGCGTCCGCAACCGATCGAACGGCCGCGACGCCATCACCCGCCAGGTCACCTGACGGGCGTCTTCGTGAATTTCCAATACGTCCGGCTCATACATCACGGTTGATACCATCTCTTGGTCAAAAAGGCCCCAAGGTGTTGATCACTTTCTTATTTCCTTGGCGTCTTTGCGACTTGGCGTGAGATAAAAACCCAGTCATGAACCTTTCCGGCAAGACCGCCCTTATCACCGGCGGCGCGCATCGCATCGGTCGGGGGCTGGCCCTGGGCCTGGCCCGGGCCGGATGCAACCTCATCCTGCATTATAACCGCTCCGCGGAGCGGGCTCAAGTCACCGCGGTTGAGGCCGAGGCGCTGGGAGCTCGCGTGCTTCTGCGTCAGGCCGATTTGAGCAGGCTGGATGACGCCGCGCCTCTGTTCGCCGACCTGCCCGCGGACTTCGCTCCCGTACAGATCCTGGTCAACAGCGCCGCCATCTTCCCCAAAGACACGCTGGCCGACGTCACCATCGAGGGCTGGAGCCAGACCCTGCGCGTGAACCTGCGCTCTCCCGTCCTCCTCACCCAGGCTTTCGCCCGGGCCCTGCCCGATGACCTGGAAGGCGCGGTGGTCAACATCACCGACTGGCGCACCGAACGCCCCTACCGCACCCACTTCAGCTACACCATCTCCAAGGGCGCGCTGGACGCGTTCACCCGCACCGCGGCCCTGCAACTGGCGCCCCGCATCCGCGTCAACGGCATCGCCCTGGGAGCCATGTTGCCGCCCGCGGGCGCATCCGACGCCTACTGGCAGAGCGTCCTGGCCACCGTGCCCCTGGCCCGGGCCGGCGGGACCGACAGCGCGGCCGACACCCTGCTCTATTTGCTTCGCAACGACTTCATCACCGGCGAGATCATCCGTCTCACCGGCGGCGCTCACCTGAAAATGTAGCCATGCCCGACCTTTCCCGACTCGACCAGGTGTTCATCAAAGACTTGCTGGTGCGCGGCATCCTCGGCATCAACCCCGAGGAGCGCGTCAACCGACAGGATATCCTCGTCAATGTGATCATGTGGGCCGACACCCGACCCGCGGCCCGCAGCGACGCCATCGCGGACGCGGTCAACTATCGCACCGTGGCCAAAGCCATCATCGACCACATCGAAACCGGCCAGCCCTATCTGGTGGAACGGCTGGTGGAGGAGATCGCGGGCATCTGCTTTGCCGCCGACGCCCGCGTTCAGGCCGTCGAGGTCTCGGTGGAAAAGCCGGGCGCGCTGCGATTCGCCCGTTCCGTGGGCGTCAGCATCTTCCGCACACGCGACGCCTTCTCATGACCGACCTGGCCCTCATCGCCCTGGGCAGCAATGTCAATCGGGAGTACAACACCGCCAGGGCATTGAGACTATTGCAACGCGATCCACGCTGGCGCGTGCAAGCTATCAGTCCTATTTATCGCACGCCCGCAGTGGGAGGAAGCGGGCCTCAACTCGATTACTTCAACGCTGCGATCATGCTGGAGACCGACCTGTCGCCCGAGGAACTGCATCGGGCGCTGCGGGAGATCGAAGCCCGTCTGGGGCGGGTGCGCACCGAAGACAAATTCGCGCCCCGCACCATCGACCTGGACATCGCACTCATCAAAGACCGCTCCCTCGACCTGAATGGCCAGCCTCTCCCCGATCCCGCTATCTTCGATCACCCCCATCTGGCCTTCCCTCTGGCCGACATCGCGCCCGATTGGATCGTTCCGGGCGCATCTCTCACCCTCAAACACATCGCTGATGCCCTCCGGCCATCAGCCAAGGAGATACAACGCATGTCAGAAGCCGACATTCTCGCCCGCATCAACGCCTTCAGCCATTACGGCACCGATCAGATCTTCGAAGCGGAAGAGGACGAAGTTTACGACCCCGAATTCGAAAAACTCATCCGACAAATCCTCATCCGCATCGGCGAAGACCCCGACCGGGAAGGGCTGCGGCGCACGCCCTTGCGCGTGGCCAAAGCTTATGACTTCCTCACCAGCGGCTATACCACTACCGTGGAAGAGGTTGTCAACAACGCCATCTTCACCGACGGCTGCGATGAAATGGTCGTGGTGAAAGATATCGAGTTCTACTCCATGTGCGAACACCACATGATCCCCTTCTTCGGACGGGTCCATGTGGGCTATCTGCCCCAGGGCAAAGTCATCGGCCTGAGCAAAGTCGCCCGCATCGTGGACGTCTTCGCCCGCCGCCTGCAGATCCAGGAACGCATGACCAATCAGATCGCGGATGCGATGATGGAGATTCTGGAGCCCATGGGCGTGGCCGTGGTGGTCGAAGCCAGTCATCTGTGCATGATGATGCGCGGCGTGCAGAAGCAGAACAGCTCCACCATCACCAGCGCCATGCGCGGGCACTTCCGCAAGGACGCCCGCACCCGCTCCGAGTTCATGAACCTCATCCGAGACAAGTAAGCCTGCCCTTGGTCCGCAAGCGTCAGCTCATTGCCGTTGAGCGAAACAATCCCTCACGTGATACGTGATGCGTGACACGTGAAAATCTTACGCATTACGCATCATGTTTTACGTTTCACGCCCCAAGCAACCCGGCCAGCCATCTCTACCATCCTTTTTCAAACTATCCTCCAATCACCGCCCATGAAACTCGTCCTCATCGACGGCCACTCCCTGGCCTACCGCGCCTTCTTCGCCCTCCCGCCCGACATGGCCACCAGCAAGGGCGAACTCACCAACGCGGTCTACGGCTTCACCTCCATGCTCCTCAACATCATCCGGGACCACAAGCCCACCCACATGGCCGTGGCTTTCGACGTGGGCCGCAGCTTTCGGCATGACAAATTCGAGGAGTACAAAGCCACCCGCGAGCGCATCCCCGACGAACTCTCCATCCAGATCGAACGCATCCAGGAGCTCATCGACGCCTTCCGCATCCCCGTCTTCACCAAAGAAGGCTACGAGGCGGATGACGTGCTCGCCACCCTGGCCCATCAGGCCGAACCCCACAACGTCCTCTCCCTCATCACCACGGGCGATCGGGACCTGGTGCAGGTGGTGGATGAGAAAATCTGGGTGCTCACCTCGGGCCGCAAATTCTCCGACGTCATCATCTACACCCCCGACAAGGTGCGGGAGCGCTACGGCCTGGAGCCCAGCCAGATCGTGGACTTCAAGGCCCTGGTGGGGGATAAGTCGGACAACATCCCCGGCGTGCGGGGCATCGGCGAGAAGACCGCAGTGAAACTGCTCCAGCAATGGGGCGATCTGGACAACATTTACGCGCACATCGACGAAATCACCCCCACCCGGGTGCGCAACGCGCTGATCAAAGGCCGGGAGGACGCGTACCTCTCCCGCGCCCTGGCCCAGATCGTGGACGTGCCCGGCATCGAGCTCGACCTGAAAGCCTGCGAATTCGGCGACTACGACCGCCAGCGCGTGCTCAAGCTCTTCACCGAGCTGGAATTCCGCACCCTCATCCCCCGCCTGCCCGAACCCAAAGGCCACGGCGTCCAGCAACTGGGCCTGTTTGGGGAAGTAGAAGCCGCGGAGGAATCGAACACCCCCCACGGCTATCGGGCGGTGACCACCCGCGACGATCTGGACGACGTACTTCCCCATCTTCAGCAAGCCCAGCCCCTGGCTTTCGACGTGGAGACCACGGGCATCGATGAGCATCGGGCGGGGCTAGTGGGCCTGGCCCTGGGCTGGGACGAAGGCCCGGACGCCAACATCTACATCCCTATCACCCACCGCGACGGCCAACAGCTCACCCTGGAGACCATTCAGCAAACTATTGGCCCCATCCTGGCCGATCCCGCCACCGACAAGCTGGCCCACAACGCCAAATACGACCTCATCGTCTGCCGCCGCCACGGCTTACCCGTCCAGGGCCGTTTCATCGACACCATGATCGGCGAATTCCTGCTGGACCCCGGCAGCCGCAGCCTGGGATTGAAGGCCCTGGCCATCAAATACCTGGGCGTGGAGATGACCCCCATCGCCGACCTCATCGGCAAGGGCCGCAACCAAACCACCATGGACACAGTGTCGATTGGCCGTGTAACCGATTACGCGGCCGCGGACGTGGACATGACCCGCCGCATCTGGGCGAAAATCGAACCCCAGCTCCAGGAAACCGGCCTGATCAAGCTCTTCTGGGACCTGGAGATGCCCCTCATCCCCGTGCTGGCCGATATGGAGATACACGGCGTGCTGGTGGATGCGGATTACCTCCACGCCATGTCCAGGGAACTGCGCGGGCGACTGCAAGAGCTGGCCGGGCAGATTTACGAATACGTGGGCTATGAATTCAACCTGAACTCGACCCAGCAGCTTTCGGACGCGCTGTTCGGCACCCTGGGCCTACCCACCAAGGGGTTGAAGAAAACGAAAAGCGGGCATTATTCCACCGCGGCCTCGGTACTGGAAAGCCTGCGGGGCCAGCATCCCGTCATCGACCTGCTGTTGGAATATCGTCAGCTCACCAAGCTGGTCACCACCTACATCGACGCCCTGCCCAAGCTTATCAACCCCGAAACAGGCCGCATCCACACCTCCTTCGACCAGACGGGCGCGGAGACCGGGCGCATCTCCTCCAACAACCCCAACCTGCAGAACATCCCCATCCGCTCCGAGATCGGGCGCCGTATCCGCAAGGCCTTCATCGCCCCGCCCGATCACTACCTCCTGGCCGTGGACTATTCCCAGGTGGAGCTGCGCATCCTGGCCCACATCTCGGGCGATGAGCGCATGCTCGAAGCCTTCGCCCAGGGCCTGGACATCCACGCCCACACCGCCAGCCTGGTCTTTGGCGTCCCCATCGACGAAGTCACGCCCCAGCAGCGGGCCGTGGCCAAGATGATGAACTTCGCCACCTCCTACGGCGTCAGCGCCTATGGCCTCTCCTCCCGCACAGGACTGTCCATGGACGAAGCCCGCCAGTTCATGGCCACCTACTTCGCCACCTATCCGGGCGTGCGCCGCTATCTGGACGAGACCATCCGCAAGGCCCGGGAACAGGGCTATGTGGAGACCTTGCTGGGCCGACGGCGCTACTTCCCCATCCTCAAGGCGGGGGTGCGGGCGTCCCAGCAGGCCCGGGCCGCGGCCGAACGCGCGGCCATCAACTTCCCCATCCAGGGCACCGCCGCAGACATCCTCAAGATCGCGTTGCGGGAGGTGCATCGCAAACTGCGGGAACGAGGCTTCGCGGCCCGCATGATCCTGCAGGTGCACGACGAGATCGTGCTGGAAACCCCCATCGCCGAGATGGAACAGGTGGTCCCCCTGGTGGTGGAGACCATGGAAAACGCATACCAACTCAAAGCCCCCCTCAAAGCCGAGCCCGAATACGGCCCCAACTGGTACGACATGCAGCCGTGGGTTTTCCAGTAATCAGTGTTCAATTACACCGCCCATCCCCCTCCGCGTTCAACAAACATCTGATTGATCCCAAATTTCCTCGTGGGTCAGTGTCTCGCCCCGATCGATTTCAGCCCGTCTTTCGCGAAGCTCCTCTCTGGTTTGTTGATATTTGGATTGTTCCAGAAGCAACTTGAGCAAATAAGCGACCTTCTCCTGATCTTCCTCATCTAATTTTTCGAGGAGACGCATATCGATAGCGTACATTGTAAGAACTCCAGAACAGGATGTCTTTCGGCGCGGATAATCGACCTACGCCATGATTCTAAACTGAAAGCAAATTGAAACCAAGGCTTTTGGTTTGCATTGGATCATCCATGAAAGGCGATTCTCTGGCCGCGCTGCCGCCCGCAGGTGAACCTGCGGGCTAAAAACGACGCCCCATGAATGGGGCTACGGTGCATGTCGCGCGCCGCAGGAAGCCGGGTTCACCCGGCGTCGTTTCGTAGCCCGGAGCTTCAGCTCCGGGTGGCCGAGGCCGAAAACACCTGATTTCAAAATGCGTTTAGTTTAGCATTCACCCCTGCCCACGTCAATCTCGCCATTTTCCGAACCCCAATCGAATCTCATTTTATCCGTGTCCCTCTCATCCGTGTTGAACGAACAACGTTGCCCGCTGAATACTGCTCACTGATTACTGATTCCTACCCTCCATGCCACTCCTCATCCTCGTCCTTGCCCAAACCGACATCATCCTGGGCGACAAGGCCGCGAACCTCGCCCGGGCCGAACCCCTTATCGCCCGTGCGGCCGACGCCGGGGCCCGCCTCATCCTCTTCCCCGAGCTGTGGACCACGGGCTACGACCTGCCCCGGGCCTCCGAACTGGCCGAACCCATCCCCGACGGCCCCACCGCCCGGCAGCTCGCGGCCTGGGCGCGGGCGCATGACCTGTGGATCGGCGGCTCCATGCTGGAGCGGGATGAACACGGCCGGGTTTACAACGCCGCGTGGCTGTTCGGGCCCGAGGGCGAGGCCGTGGGCCCCTATCGCAAGATCCACCGCTTCGGGCCCATGGCCGAGGACCGCTGGCTGGAGGCAGGGTGTGAGCCGGGACTGTTCGACCTGCCCTGGGGCAAAACGGGCGTGGCCATCTGCTATGACCTGCGCTTTCCCGAGCTCTTCCGCGGCTACGCCCTGGCCGGGGCCCGCCTCATCCTCCTCCCCAGCGAATGGCCTCATCCCCGCCTGCATCACTGGCGCACCCTGGTCCAGGCCCGGGCCATCGAAAACCAATGCTTCGTGGCCGCGGTCAACCGCGTGGGCCAGGATCGGGACAACGCGTTTTGCGGGCACAGCATGGTGGTCGGGCCGTGGGGCGACGTCCTGGCCGAAGCCGGGGAATCGCCCAAGCTGTTGGTCGTCGAGCTCGATCTGGCCGAAGCCGACGCCGCCCGCCAACGCATCCCCGTCCTGCGCGACCGCCGCCCGGAATGCTATCCGAGTTACACAGAGAGTCACAGAGACTCCACAGAGCCCACAGAGAAAACCTGAAAACTGCACACTTTGCCCTATGGACGTTCAAGACAAAACCATCCTCATCACTGGAGCCACGGGCTTCATCGGCGGGCATCTCGCCCGCAGGCTGCAAACCCAGGAGGACGCGCGGGTGCGGGCTTTAGTGCGCTCGCCGCAAAAGGCTGCGCCCCTGGCCGACCTGGGCATCGAGATCGTTCCCGGCGACATCACCGACCCGGACGCGGTGCGGGAAGCCACCCGCGGCGCGGACATCGTCTATCACGCTGCGGCCTGGGCCGATGAGCAGGGAGACAGGGACGCGGTTTGGGCGGTGAACGTGGGCGGGACGCAGCACATGGTGGACGCGGCCGTGGCCGAAGGCGTGGCCCGCTTCATTCACCTCAGCTCCTGCGCGGTCTACGGCTCCCTGCAGCAAATGGACATCGATGAGACCACGCCCACGCGCATGTCGGGCCGGGTGTATCACGATTCCAAGGTTGCGGCCGAAGAAGTCGTCTTTGCGGCCTACCGCGACCATGGTCTTCCCGTCGTCGTGGTCCGCCCCTCCCAGGTCTATGGTCCTGGCTCCCCCCAATTCACTGTGCGGGTCATCGAGGCGGTGAAGGCGGGCAAAATCATCCTGGTGGATGGCGGCAAGCACTTCTTCAAACCCATCTACATCGACAACCTCATCGACGCGCTGGTATTGTGCGCGACCGTGGACGATGCCGTGGGCGAGGCGATGAACATCACTGACGGGTATGTGGTCACCTGGCGGGAGTTCTTCGAGGCGTACGGGCGCATGGCGGGCGTGACCTCCTTCCCCTCTGCGCCCTACCCCGCGGCTTACGTCTACGCCATCTTCAAAGAAATGATGAGCAAAATCACGGGCAAGCGATCCAGCATCAACCGGGAAGTAGTCAAAACCTTCCACAGCCACAACAGCTTCAGCAACGCCAAGGCCCGCCGCATTCTGGGCTGGGAGCCCGCGGTGGATTTCGAGGAGGGGATGCGGCGCACGGAAGCCTGGTTGCGGGAGAATGGGTATCTGGATTGAAAGCAGGCCCGCGCCGATACCGATGAAAATGTTTCGCGGCCAGGGTGGCGTGGGAAGACGAAGACGTGACGAGTGAAACGTGATGCGTGAGGACATGACGTTTCACGTTTGACGTTTTACGTCTGTTGTAGACTCGCCCAGCCTCGGCCTGGCGATCCTCAATCCTAATCCTGATCCTACTTCTATTTACCCAAGCAGCCCCTCCACCCGCTCCCGAATCTGCGCTTGAATCGCCTCCACCGGCTGATCGGCGTCGATGACCAGCCAGCGGTCGGGATTCTGTTTTGCCAGTGCGAGATAGCCCGCCCGCACCCGTTTGTGGAAGTCGATGGCCTGGGCCTCCATGCGGTTCCACTCCTCGGGCGTGGCCGCCTTGCGCCGCAGGCCCGTTTCCACGTCCAGGTCGAGATAGATGGTGAGATCGGGCCAGAGGCCGCCCGTGGCGAATTCGGTGATCTGGAGGAGATCGTCCAGGGGCAGGCCGTGGCCGTAGCCCTGATAGGCCAGGGTGCTGTCCGCGAAACGGTCGCAGATGACGATCCAGCCCTCTTCCAGGCGGGGACGGATGACCTCGCGCACGATCTGGGCCCGGGCCGCGGAGAAGAGCAGGATTTCGGCTTCGGGCGTCATCTCCGTATTGTCGGGATTGAGGAGGATGGCCCGGACCTGCTCGCCGATCGCCGTACCTCCAGGTTCACGCGTCAGCAGCGCCCGCTCCGTGCGCGTCTGCAGCCACGCCATGAGCAATTTGATCTGCGTGGTCTTGCCGCTGCCTTCGATGCCTTCGAATGTGATGAATGTCACGATGCCGGGATGGAGAGAGTGAGAACGTTACTTCATTCTACACGGGGATGCGGGAAAATGAGAACTGGCGCGCTTGGGCGGGAGGGGTGCGTGGGGCTTTGAAGCCATCGAAAAGTTGCACGATATGGTGAACCAGTGTAACTGCTAAGATAGTTGGTCCCAATCTCCCTTTTTCGCCACGAAAACACGAAGGAAACGAAGACACGAAGTCATTCAAAAAGGATTTTATCCGTGTTTCTTCGTATCCGTATTGAGTCAAAAGGGCTACGTTAGTAGTTACCCTCTTTTCATCCTTCCCAACACGGACGCACCCGCTGTGGCAAAAGATATGCCTTTTTCGGAATATATCCCCTGATTTTGTGATCTGGGTCATAGCCGCGCGGGAGGTTTCTGATAGAAGATGAATGAGAGGCAGGAGGGCGGTTGTCAATAGAAGCATCCGCGGCGATTTCATGCCCGAACCGACTCCCTCCACGCCCGAAACGCCCCAAGCAAACGCGCCATCCTCTTTCAGCAAGAGGTTGGCTGTCCGAAATCAGGAGGCTGTTATGTCGTCTGAAACCACCCTTCAGGCGCTCCAGGAACTGGATTTTACGCGCGATCTGCCGCCGGAGCAGATGGAGAAACTGGCAGCGCTGGCCTTCGAGGTGCATTTTCCGGAGAATTTCACCATCTTTCGGGAGCTGGAAGCGGGGGAGTTGATTTATTTGATCAAAAGCGGCCAGGTGGCGCTCTTCGTGCGCGTCCCCGGCAAAGGCCGCACCACCATCCTCACCCTGGGGCCGGGGGAGCTGCTGGGCTGGTCGTCGCTGTTCCCCTCGGGCCGAAAGACTGCCAGCGCCCGCACCACGACCCCGGTGGAGGCCATCGCCTTCAACGCCGCGCAGCTCCGCGAGGCCATGGAAGAGGACAACGCCCTCTGCTGCTCCCTGCTCTGGCGGGTGACGCAAATCATCGCCAGCCGCCTCAAAGCCACGCGGTTGCAACTGCTGGACATCTACGCGCCCAGCCAGGAACATTGAGGAGGAAACATCATGCCAGAACTGACGCCAACCATTGGCGCTTTTGTCAGTATCGAAAAAGGGCGTCTTCAAAACGTGATGGACGCCCTCAAAGCCGCCGGTTACACCCTGGTGGGCCCGACCCTGGATGAAGGGGCCATCGTCTACGATGAGATCGAAGGCGTCGCTGACCTGCCTCGGGGCTGGACCGACCGCCAGGAGCCCGCATCCTACCGTCTTCAGCGCCGGGAGGACGACGCCTATTTCGGTTATGTGGTGGGCCCCCACTCATGGAAGAAATTTCTGCTGCCGCCCAGGCGGACGCTGATGCGCGTGGTGAAGAAGGAGGGCGCTTTCGTGGTGGTGGATGAGGAGGAACCGGCCCCGCGCTACGCCTTCATCGGCGTGCGGGGATGCGAGATGCAGGCGATTCATATCCAGGATCGGGTGTTTCTGGGCGGGCCGTATCAGGACCCGGGCTATCGGGCCCGACGGCAGCAGGCCTTCGTGCTGGCGGTCAATTGCACCGAGCCCGGCGGAACCTGCTTCTGCGCCTCCATGGGAACGGGCCCGGAAGTGGGGCTGGGTTACGACCTCGCCCTCACCGAGCTGGATGACATCTTCATCGTGGAGATCGGCTCGGAACTGGGCGCGACGATGATGCGGGAGACCGACTGGCGGCCCGCGGGCGCGTTCGAACTGCAACAAGCCCGGGACGCGTTGGCCGAAGCCCGACGCAACATGGGCCGCCAACTGGACACCACCGACCTGCCCAACCTGCTCTACAAGAACCTGGAACACGCCCGCTGGGACCAGGTGGCGGATCGCTGCCTCTCCTGCGGCAACTGCACCATGGTCTGCCCCACCTGCTTCTGCCAGGACGTGCTGGACGTGAGCGATCTGAAGGGGGAGACCTTTGAGCGGGTGTGGGTGTGGGATTCCTGCTTCTCCATCGACTACTCCCATGTCCACGGCGGCAATATCCGCCCGCACACCCGGGCCCGCTATCGCCAATGGCTCACTCACAAATTCGCATCCTGGATCGATCAATTCGGCGTCATCGGCTGCGTCGGCTGCGGTCGCTGCATCACCTGGTGCCCGGTGGGCATCGACGTCACCGAAGAGATCGACGCCATTCGAGGGGAGGTTTGATCATGCTGAATACGATGACGACCCCGACGGCTCCGGTGCCCCATCCCGGCCCCATGCTCACCTTTCCCGCCCGCATCCTGGAGATCAAAGAGGAAGCCTACGCCATCGCCACTTATCAGATCGCTTTCGAGAGCGAGGCCGTGCGAAAAACCTATCGCTTCAGGCCCGGCCAGTTCAACATGCTCTACCTGCCCGGCATTGGCGAAGTTCCCATCTCCATGAGCTCCGACCCGGCGGAGTCCGAGGTCATCGGTCACACCATCCGCTACGCGGGCAACGTCACCCGCGCCATCAGCCGTTTGCAGACGGGAGACGTCATCGGCGTGCGCGGACCCTATGGCAGCTACTGGCCCATGGAGCGGCTCATCGGCGACGATCTCTGCATCGTCACCGGCGGCATTGGCCTCGCGCCCCTGCGTCCGGTCATCTACCACGTTCTGCGCCATCGGGAGCAATACGGGCGGGTTTACCTGCTCTATGGCGCTCGCACCCCCAAGGACATGCTTTACACCGATGAGTATGAGGCGTGGAAGCAGCAGGGGATTCAGATTCTGCTGACCGTCGACCGGGCCGATCCATCGTGGCGGGGGAATGTGGGCGTCGTGCCCATGCTCTTCTATCAATTGCGATTGGACCCCAAGAAAACGGCGGTGCTCACCTGCGGGCCGGAAATCATGATCCACTTCGTCATCTACGAAGCCCTGGCCCGCCGCATCTCCAAAGAGCGCATTTACGTGTCCATGGAGCGCAACATGAAATGCGGCGTGGGCCTGTGCGGCCATTGCCAGTTCGGCCCCGCGTTCGTGTGCAAAGAAGGCCCGGTCTTCGCCTATGCCGCCATCGAACCCTTCTTCGGTGTGGAGGAATTCTGATGAAAGCGCCCAAACGAAAAATCAAACCCGAAAAACGGACCAAACCCAAGCTGGCGGTGATCAAGTTCACCTCTTGCGATGGCTGCCAGCTTTCCCTGCTCGACGCCGAAGATGCGTTGCTGGACGTGGCCGACGCCGTGGAGATCGCCTACTTCGTCGAAGCCCGGGATCGCCGCCTGCCCGGCCCCTACGACGTCACCCTGGTGGAGGGCTCCATCTCCATGCCCGAACACATCGAGCAGATCCAGGAGATTCGGGAGCAGTCGAAATTCCTCATCGCCATCGGCGCCTGCGCCACCGCGGGCGGCATCCAGGCCCTGCGCAACTGGCGGAACGTGGATGACTTCGTGCGCATGGTCTACGCCCATCCCGAATACATCGACACGCTGGAAACATCGACGCCCATCAGCGAGTACGTGCAGGTGGATTTCGAGCTGCGGGGCTGCCCCATCAACAAACACCAGTTGCTCGACGTGGTGACCTCGCTGCTCATCGGCAAACAGCCCCGCACGCCCACCTACAGCGTGTGCATGGAGTGCAAACGCCGGGGCACGCCCTGCGTCATGGTCTCGAAGGGCGTTCCCTGCCTGGGGCCCGTAACCCAGGCGGGGTGCAACGCCATCTGCCCGTCGGTGAATCGGGGCTGCTTCGGCTGCTACGGGCCCATGGAAGCGCCCAACACCGAATCTCTTGGGCAGCATCTGCTGGATATCGGCGCAGCCCCCGGTGAGGTCGTGCGTTTGTTCCGCAATTTCAGCGGCTATGCGGAGGACTTCCGCCTGGCCAGCGACGCTTTTGAGGAGATGATGGCATGACTACGCTACGAATCGACGTCCCCTACATGGCCCGGGTCGAGGGCGAGGGCGCGCTGAACATCATCGTCGAAGATGGCGAGATCAAGCACCTGGAGCTGAACATCTTCGAGCCGCCCCGCTTTTTCGAGGCCTTTCTGCGCGGACGCCATTTCATGGAAGCGCCCGACATCACCGCCCGCATCTGCGGCATCTGCCCGGTGGCCTATCAGATGAGCTCCTCCCACGCCATCGAGAAAATCCTGGGCGTCCAGATTTCTCCGGAGATCCGGGCGCTGCGGCGGCTGCTCTATTGCGCCGAATGGATCGAGAGCCACGCCCTCCATATCTACCTGCTCCACGCGCCCGACTTCCTGGGCTACGAAAGCGCCATCTCCATGGCCGCGGACCCGGCCCTGCGTCCGGCGGTGGAGATGGGCCTGCGCATGAAAAAGATTGGCAACGATCTGCTGGCCCTCATCGGCGGCCGGGAGATCCATCCCCTCTCGCCCACGGTGGGTGGCTTCTACCGCGCACCCACCCGCAAGGAGCTGCTGGCCCTGAAGCCGGAGCTGGAGTGGGGCCTGGAGGCCTCCATCAAGACCGTGGCCTGGACCGCCACCCTGGACTTCCCCGACTTCGAGCCCGATTACGAGCTGGTCTCCCTGCGCCATCCCGACGAATACCCCATGAACGAGGGCCGGGTGGTGAGCAACCTGGGGCTGGACATCCCCATGGAGGCGTTCGAGGAGCATTTCATCGACGACCATGTGCCCCATTCCAACGCGGTGCACGTGTATCATCGCGACCACGGCAGCTATCTCACCGGCCCCCTGGCCCGGCTCAACCTGAATCTGGACAAACTCACGCCCCTGGCGAAGCAGGCCCTGGAGGAGACGGGCCACCAATTCCCCAGCCGCAACCCCTTCAAGAGCATCGTCGCCCGGGCCGTGGAGGTCGTGCTGGCCTATGAGGAGGCCCTGCGCATCATCGATGCGTACGTGCGGCCCGAGCCCAGCCGCATCGAAGCCGAACCCAGGGCGGGCTGGGGCTGTCACATCACCGAAGCCCCGCGCGGGATGCTCTACCACCGCTACGAACTGGACGACCAGGGGCTCATCCTCTCATGCCGCATCGACGCCCCCACCGCCCAGAACCTGAAGCGCATGGAGGACGACCTGTGGGCCTTCGTGCCCCAGGTGCTGGCACTGCCCCACGACGAGGCCACCCTGCGCTGCGAGCAACTGGTGCGCAACTACGACCCCTGCATCAGTTGCGCCACCCACTTCCTGAAGCTGAATGTCGTCGAAAAATGAGACGCGGCGCGCCTGGAGCGCCCTCCTCCTCGGCATTGGCAACGAGTGGGCCTCGGATGACGGCGTCGGGCCCGAGGTCGTGCGCCGGGTGAAAGCCTGGTGGGAAGGGTTGGAGAGGAATGCGACGGGTGAGGTCGGGTTCGTCATCATGGCCCAACCCGACCTCGCTCTGCTCGACCTGCTGGCGGACTGCGACCGGGTCATCATCGTGGATGCGGTGCGCAGCGGCGCGCCGCCGGGCACGCTGCACCGCCAGGCGTGGGAGGCGGGGATGCTGGGAGACAGGGGCGTCGAGCGGGCCTCGTCCCACGGGTTCGGCGTGCGGGAGCTGCTGGACATGGCCCGGGCCCTGGGCAAACTGCCCCCGCGGGTGGAGTTGTGGGGCGTTGAGGCCGCGTCCACCGCGCCCGGACGGGGCCTGACGCCGCGAGTGGCTGAAGCAGTAGAATCAACCGCGCAGGCGCTCGCAGAATATCTTGCAAACTTATCCCCCTGACAATCGATGCTGTATCGCATCACGTGCGTTTCAATTCGCCGCGGATGACGCTGATGCGACAGATCAGCGCGGATTTTCACTGAAAAAGGATAGCGTCCTCCTGAATAATCCGCGGAAATCCGTGGCATCCGGGTTATCCGCGGCGAGTTTCAACTCCCAATGCGATGATTCCGAGCTTTGACGAAGCCAAAGTGCATGACAGCCTCTAAGCGGTAGGTCAGACAATTGAAAAGGCCGCTTGTGCACCCACCCCCACCGACATCAAGGTTTCCAATCAATACACGAAATCCGCCAGGTTGTAGGGGACGCGCTTGGGGCCCGCGGGCGGCAGAGGCAGGGTTAAACGGGCGAGAATCCGCGTCCGTTGGGCATCCATGAATTCGGGCGTGGGCAGTTCGACGCCCTCGGCCCGGCCGATGCTGAGATAAGGCGCGCGGGGATCGGGCTCGAAGGGGCTGAAGTAGATGATGTCCTTGCCGTCGAGGGGCATGGCGTTGAGCGCGGCCGCGGTGTCCGCCACATGACCTCGGTCGAAACGACGCCCGCCCACCCCCAACAGCACGATGACGCCCACCTGCAGGCCCGCGGCCTTCATCCGCCCCACCGCATCCACCATCTCCGCCGCGGTGCTGGGCTTGCGTAGCCAGGCCAACAGGGGCTCATGCCCGCTCTCCAGGCCGATATACACCCGCCGCAACCCCAACGCCTGCAATTCCCCAAAATCCGCTACGGTCTTCCGCTCCGCACTCAGCCCGTCCACGAACGCAAACACGCCCGTCATGGCCCGCGGGTCGCGGCGCAGCCACTCGCGCCGCGCCTCGGCCGAGGCGTCCTCGGGCAGGATGGGGAAGGCGCGGGCGACGATGGTCATCAGGGGCAGGAGACGACGCTGGGGAATGATCAGCGCGTTGGCGTCGGCCAGGAAGATGCTGCGGCGCATGGACACGCCCGGCCCGAAGAAATCGAGCACATCGCGCACGTGCCCCTCGAACTCCTCGGGCGATTTGATGCGGAAAGGCCGGTCCCGATAGAGAGCGCAGAAGGTGCAGGTGTTGAACGAACAGCCTTCGGTGGCTTGCAGCACCAACGCCTGGTACTGGTCGGGCGGCAGGATGGAGATGGGGCGGTAGATCTGATGAAACCGCCGCACGTCCGCTTCATAATCGAAATCCACCACCCGCTCCAACTGGTTGGATACGTCCAATGTCCAACGTCCAACGTCCAATGTCTTTGCCGCGTCTTCGCTCTCTAAACCACTGATCACTGAATACTGATCACTGATGACTTTCTCAATTTCCCCCCGCATCCTTTCCAAAAACGCCCGCACCTCCTCTTCCCCCAGCCACTTCCGCTTTCGTTCGCCTCCCTCCCGCCAGCGGGCCAGCACCCGGCCATCCAGCCCGCGGCGATAATTCACGCCGTGGTCGAACGCGCCATACAATCGCCCCGCCAGGTCGAAGGTATAGACCTGCAGCTCATCGAAGCTGAGGGTCAGGGCCTCGTGATTCAGGCGCAGGTGCACCGCCCGGCCATCGGGCAGGGAAAAGCGGTGATGGATGGAAGACGCGTGAGGCATGAGAAATGACGCAGCAAAGCCCGTTCGAGGACACGAAGTCCGTGAAACGTAAAACGTGAAACGTGAGGACGTTACGCATCACGCATCACGTTTCACAGCCCTGGCTTCCCGCGCCCATGTGGCCGTAAAGGGACAAGTGGCAGGCCAACCTGCGACTTGCCCCCTACCGCCGCGCCTGATAGTTGGGCGCTTCCTTGGTGATGATCACGTCGTGGGGATGGCTTTCGATGAGACCGGCGTTGGTGATGCGCACGAATTGGGTCTTGGTGCGCAGGTCTTCCAGGTTCCGGGCGCCCACATAGCCCATGCCGCTGCGCAGCCCGCCCATGAGCTGAAAGACGTAGTCCTTGAGATAGCCTTTGTAGGGCACCTGGCCTTCGATGCCCTCGGGCACGAGCTTGCCGCCGATGTTCCCCGGCTGGTTGTTGGCCTGTGCGGTCTGATAGCGATCGCTGGCCCGGCCTTTCATGGCGCCCAGCGAACCCATGCCGCGGTATTCTTTGAAGCGGCGGCCCTCGTAGATGATGATCTCCCCCGGCGCTTCATCCAATCCGGCCAGCAGGCTGCCCAGCATGACCGCGTGCGCTCCCGCGGCCAGGGCTTTCACGATATCGCCCGAGTATTTGATGCCGCCGTCGGCAATGACCGGTTTGCCCAGCTCCCGGCCCGCGGCCGCGCTCTGCATGATGGCCGTGATCTGGGGCATGCCCGCGCCCGCCACGACCCGGGTGGTGCAGATGGAGCCCGCGCCCACGCCCACCTTGATGGCGTCGGCCCCGGCCTCCACCAACGCCCGCACGCCCTCGCCCGTGACCACATTTCCAGCCAGGATGGGCAGGTCGGGCCAGGTCTGGCGCAGGCGGCGGATGGTCTCGATGACGCCTTTCGTGTGCCCGTGTGCGGTGTCGATGGCCACCGCGTCCACCTCGGCCGCGACCAGGGCCTCGGCCCGGGCCATGGCCGCATCTCCCACGCCCACAGCCGCGGCCACCAGCAACCGCCCCTGGTCATCCTGGGCCGCGTGGGGGAAATCCTGGCGTTTGAGGATGTCTTTGTAGGTGATGAGCCCTTTGAGAAAGCCGTGTTCATCCACCAGGGGCAGCTTTTCGATGCGGTATTTGTGCAGGATCTCCTGGGCTTCCTCCAGGGTCGTGCCCAGGGGCGCGGTGATCAGGTTATCGCGGGTCATGAAATCGCGCACGGGCTGGTCTTCGTGGCGGGCGAAGCGGATGTCGCGGTTGGTGAGGATGCCCACCAGCCGCCCGCGCTCGTCCACGATGGGCACGCCCGAGATGCGGTAATGGGCCATGATGGCCTCGGCGTCGGCCAGGGTGGCGTCCGGGGGCAGGGTGATGGGGTCCACGATCATGCCCGACTGCGACCGTTTGACCTTGTCCACCTCGCGGGCCTGATCCTCGATGCTGAGGTTGCGGTGGATGACGCCCAGGCCGCCCTCTCGGGCCAGAGCGATGGCCAGCCGCCCCTCGGTGACCGTGTCCATGGCCGCGGAAAGCAGGGGAATGTTGAGTTTGAGCCGGGGGTGCAGTTCGACGCTCAGGTCCACCTCCGAGGGCAGGATCTCAGCGTAGGCGGGCACGAGTAGCACGTCGTCGAAAGTGAGGGCTTCGGGAAGGGGAAGTTGGGACATAGGGGGGCTCCGAATAGGTTGGAGAGAGGAAAATGTCGGCATCACGGCGAGCAAAGGAGTCCCTGCTCTTGCAGGAAGCGGGCCAGTTCGCGGGCGGCCAGGGCGTGGCCCGCGGGCGTCCAATGCCCGTCCACCCGATAGTGTAACATACGCCGTTGCTCTGCAGATGCCTGTCGGAACGCATCCCGCAAATCCAGCGTGGGGATGCCTTCGGCCGCGAGCACGGCCAGCATGTGCTCGTGTGCGGAATCGGGCGAGAACTCGGGGCTTTGCAGCGCGGGATAACGGGCCTGCAGGCGCTTCCAGGCCCGAGGATACACCTCTTCGGACGCATTGGCCAACACCGCCACCAGGTCCGCGCCCATGGCGTTCGCTTCCCGCTTCATCTCGGCGAAGATGGCCGCGGTCACCTCGCTGGCCCGCTGCCAATCTTCATCGTAATCCATGCGATAGGCGTTGAAGGTGATGGGCAAATAATTCGCTCCCTGCGCCTGATTGCGCGTCTCCCGGCCCGGCTTGATCAACCCCGTTCGGGCCAGCCAGGCCGCGAAATCGGGCGCGATGAGACGGATGCGCGGATCGAACCAGCGCCAGAAATAGGAATGTCGGAACAGCCACTCGCCCACGGGCGTCAACGGGCCGGGCGGGTGCCTCTCGGCCTCGACCACGACATTTTTACCCTGCACAGGCGGCGCTTTCTCCGGATCATAGGGAAACAGCTCCAGCTCGAGCTCGCCATCCACCATCCGGAAATAGGGCTTGAGATTCGCGCCCATGTTGGCCGCTTCCAGAGGCTGGTAATTGTTCATGAAATCATTGCGGGGGAAAATCTGCAGGATGATCAGGTCGGGATGATACTTGTAGCCCTCGTTTTTCAACCACAGAAGCTCCTGGTCATTGCCCCACCCCCCCACGCCCGCATTGATCACTTCCACCCGACAGCCCTGTTCGTTGAGGATGCGGGCCAATTGCTGCCCAAAGGTCTCCTCCAACGCCACCTGGATGGCCTCGGTAAAAGAATCGCCCAACACCAGGATGCGGTAGACGCCTTCCGACTTCTCATAGCCGATATTCTCCGGACTGCGCAGGCCAAGGTCGTTGATCTTCACCTCCACGTCATACTCATACACCTCGTTGTAGGAGCGGCCTTCCGCGCCCGGCTCCGCGCTCCAGCCCGTGATGGGATCAGGCGCCTTCCAGAACCAGCCGGGCGGCTCCACCGGGCGCACGGGCACGAACAGCCGGAAGAAGACTTCCAGCAACACGAGAGCAAGACCGACGCCAAACAGGGACGCGCCCAGGATTTTCAGCAGCTTCATGCCCGTAAGTTTACCTGCGATGGGGGCATTTTCGCCAAAAGAACGCTCTGCTTTGAAAATAGAAATGATCGTCGGTTGCGGAAGGATCGCCAGGCCGACGTCGAGCGAGTCCGCGACAGACGTGATGCGTAATGCGTAATCCGTGACGACCTTACGCATCACGCATTACGCATTACGTGCTTGGCTTCCCGCGCCGCCCTGGCCGCGAGGCGTTTTCATCGGTATCGGCGCGCCGCCGCGCGTGGCGCCTGCTATGAAAATAGGACTAGGGAACGCAGATGACGCAGATTGAAACGGATGAGCGCAGATAACAAAGAAAAAATCTGTGAAAATCATCTGCGAAAATCAGCGTCGCATCCGCGTTATCAGCGTTCTCCTTCTCATCCGTATCGACGAGCCGTCGCTTGGAACGACTGGTTTGAAAATCGAGGTCTCACGCTCAGTAGACCAGGAAACCAGGAAACCGGACGACGTCGCTCACCCTTCCGGTCTACTGGCGCACCGGTCTACCGGTTTCCCGGCTTACCAGATACATTCAGCTTGCGTAGCCTTACCCGCACGTCGTAAAACGTGGGGCTTCCGCCCATATCGGTCTCGGTCTGGGACACAAGCCAGTTGACGTTATGCCCGTCTGGGCTGAGTTTGGCCCACCAGATGGTCGGGGCCAGCAACACGCCCGGCATGACGTCCTCCGTCACCCGCGCGGTGAGCTGCACCGGACCGCGGTCATTTTCCAGAATCACCGCATCCCCATCCCCGACGCCACGCGCCCGGGCGTCGTCGGGATGCACCCACACTGTCGGCTCGCCCTCGCGACGGCGGAAGCGTTCCATGTTGGCGAAGGTGGTGTTGAGGAAGTTGTGGGCTGGTGGGGAGATCAAGATTAAAGATTGAAGATTAAAGATTGATGGAGATCGTTCTACCTCCCTTTCTTCTTCGGTCTTCAGTCTTTGATCTTCAATCATCCAGTTGGGCGGGACCCAGGCGGGGAGGGGGTCGTAGCCGTCGTCGGCCATGCGCTGGCTGTAAAACTGGCATTTGCCATCAGGCGTGGGGAAGCCGTCGGCGAAGGGAAGGAAGGGATCGGGCAGGTCGAGGCGGGCGAAGCCCTCGGCCAGCAGGCGCTCCCATGTGATCCCAGCCAGGGTGGGGTGGGTCTGCGCTTCGATGAATTCCTGCAAAATGCTGACGTCATCCTGCTCGAACGCGTCGTCGCGGAAGCCCAGGCCGCGGGCCAGACGCCGGAAGATCTCGCTGTTGGGCAGGCTGTCGCCCACGGGCGGGATGGCGGGCCGGTTCAGGGCCAGGTAGAGATGCCCGTAGGGCTTGAGGATATCCCAGTGTTCGAGCTGGGTGGTGGCGGGGAGGAGGTAGTCGGCAAAGTCGGCGGTGTCGGTCTGGAAGTGCTCCAGGACGACCGTGAGCAGGTCCTCGCGGGCCAGGCCCGCGCGCACGGCGCGCTGGTCGGGCGCAACCGCGGCGGGGTTGCTGTTGTAGACGATGAGGGCCATCACGGGCGGGCCCGCGTCCTCGGCCGCGGGCTTGCGGTCGATGGGCCGGGGCGCGTAGTAGGCTTGCGCCCGTCGCGCCGGATCCAGGCTGAGCGCGTCGCCCAGACGGATCATGTTGAGCGTGCGGGGCTGGCGGTCACCCAGCAGGTCGGGCCGTTTCAGCATGGTTTTGTCGAGATGAAAGGCGCCGCTGGCGCTGAGCAGCACGCCTCCGCCCCGATGGCGCCAATGCCCGACCAACGCGGGCAGGGTGGCGATGTTGCGCATGGCCATGCCCCCAGCTCCGTGGCGTTGCAAACCATAATTCACGCGGATGGCCGCGGGCCGGGCCGCGGCGTACTCCCGGGCCAGCCGCACGATGCGCAATGCCGGAATCCCGGTCATCTTCTCCGCCCAGGCGGGGGTGAACGTCCGCACCCGCGCCTTCAACGCCTCGAAGCCCGTGGTATGCTGCGCCACGAAATCGTGGTCCACCCGGTCTTCGGCGATGATGACGTGCATCATGGCCAGGGCCAGCGCGCCGTCCGTC
Source organism: Anaerolineae bacterium (assembly GCA_026991225.1). Taxonomy (GTDB): domain Bacteria; phylum Chloroflexota; class Anaerolineae; order J102; family J102; genus M2005. The sequence goes on from JALXCB010000154.1 coordinate 24,096, forward strand.
CCCGGCCGGATGGGAATCCACTCATCCGCGATGCGGGCGGTGCGGGTGCGGGCCGGGTCGATGACGATGACGGGCGCGCCCCGCTTGCGGGCCTGCTGCACGAAGGGCCACAGGTGCATGTTGCTGGTGAGGGTGTTGTTCCCCCAGATGAGGATGAGCTGCGCGTGGGCGAAATCCTCGGGCGCGGGCCCCATGACCCGCCCGGTGACGTACTGAAACCCCTCGAAGCCTGCTTCGGAGCAGATGGTGCGGGCCAGCCGCGTCGCGCCCAGGCGGTTGAAGAAGCGGGAGGCCATGCCCTCGCCCTGGAGGAGGCCCATGGTCCCGGCGTAGGAGAAGGGCATGATGGCCTCGGGCCCGTGCCGGGCGACGATCTCGCCCAGGCGGTCGGCGATCTCGCGCACGGCTTGCTCCCAGCCGATGGGCTGGAACCGGCCCGCGCCCTTGGGCCCGACCCGCTTCAGGGGCGTGGTCAGGCGGTCGGGGTGGTAGGTGCGCTCCAGATAGCGGTCCACCTTGCCGCACAGCCGCCCCCGCGTGACGGGGTGATGGGGATGGCCCTGGATGCGAACCGCGCGGCCGGTGGCGGGATCGATGGTCACCTGCCAGGCGCAGGTGTCGGGGCAATCGTGGGGGCAAACGCCGGTGATGACGGGCATGATAGGGTGGGTTCCGTGCTCAGTGTCGGGGGTAAGAGGGTTTGAAATTGGCGTGGCGCACTCAGACCTTGGAGGTCTGCGCAGACCTCCGAGGTCTCATGCCGGGCGCTGGCGGGTGCGACCCCAATTATTGGCAGGCGCTTTCCGCTGGTTGATAGACATACGTAATTATACAGGTATCCAACGAAATGTCTTGCCACGAAGGCTCGAAGGAACGAAGACAATGCAGGTTTGTAACTGCTAAGGTCGTTGGCCGCAATCGGCCTCTTTTGCCACGAAGACACGACGGAAACGAAGACACGAAGTCATTCAAAAAGATTTTATCCGTGTTTCCTCCTATCCGTGTCAAGTGAACAGGGCTACGTTAGCAGTTACGCAGGTTTGCAAGTTTGCAGGTCGCAAGTGGCAAGTCCTTCTTGCAGCAAGGTTTTTCACATGCTATTTGCCACCTGCCACTTTTCCCTTCGCGCCTCCGTGTCGTCGCGGTTTTTGACCTCGCATGAAGGGTGCGTGTTACGTGTATAGTTACAACCTCTCACCCACTCGGGCGACGCCAGGGGCGGCGCGCGGGTCCGCCCATGTCCAGCAGCAGGTCCGCCAAAACCCGCGTCCGATCCGCTTCCGTATCGAAGTGCAGGTGGAATGTGTCTTCCAGGGGGCGGCCCTTCTCGTCGAAACGGCGGTAGCGCAGGCGCAGGCCCGGCTCCACCCGACCGCCGAAGTAAATCCGGCCCGGGGTCGCATCCAGCAGGTTTTCGGGCGTGATGAAACGATACCACATGCCCAGATGCTCGGGGGGAAATTCGCCGATCTTGAGGAAGCGCGTTGGGGTGAGACGGGCCATGATCGCGTGCTCCCGAGTCTCGAAGGTGCGATAGTAGGCGATGAGCCGGGTCCAGTCGGCCTCCTTGCCTTCCACCTCGAAATGGCCCGACGCGTGGTGCAGGAGCTTGTCCTGGGGCCAGAGGGGCGGAGGCGGGTCTTCGGGCGGCTCAGGCGTTTCGGGCGTGAAGTGGATGTAATACCGGCGGCGGGCGACGCGGCTGCCCAGGCTGAGCAGGAGGATGAGGGCCAGGAAGACGCCCGCCACGATGAACCGGCCCGGCACGCCGAACAGCAGAGCCAGCACCACCATCATGACAAACACCCAGTTCACCCACGTGCGCATCCGCACCTCGAAGAAAAACGTGTTGTCGAGCAGATAAAGTAAGCGATAGAGTTGACCGATGAGTCGATGCATACACTCATTTTAGCACAATTTATCCCAAAGTTTATCCCAAATATCCCAAGTTTTATCCCAAACCGAGCGCGGTCAGGTTATCCCAAAGTTTATCCCAAATATCCCAACCCGTAACTACGAAGGTGTCGCCACCACTTTTTGCCACGAAGACGCGAAGAAAAGCGAAGGTGCGACGTATTTTCCCTTCGTGTCTTCGAAAAACTTCGAGCCTTCGTGGCTTTTTGCGGCCTAAAGTCAAGTGCGTTAGCAGTTACCCCAACCCGTTTATTGCGGTTTCCGCTTCAGCACGTAATAGGTGCCCTTCTTCACCCCGATCTTCAACAAAATTCCCTTGTTCACCAGATCCACCAGGTCCAGGCGCAGGGTTTCGGCGCTGACGTTGGGGCAAAGTTGGCGGTAGTCCCGATTGGTGATGCGGCCCTGCTCCTGCACCCACTGCAATGCTTTCATCTGCCGCTCGTTCATGTCCGTCTCCCATTCGGGCATGGGATGGAACTCGCCCACCTCGTGGCCCTTGCGCAACACGACGGTGAAGCTGTGGGGCGTGGCCCGGAATTCGGGCGCAGGATGCCCGGCCGCCACCATGGACTCGATCATCTTGTCCACGCCCAGGCCCAGCTCCTCGATGTAGCCCCATTGCAGCAGCCCGTTGACGATGCGGGGATTGCGGCTGAAATGTTCGTCCACGATGTTCTTCAGGGTGATGTAGCCGGGCAGCCCGCCGGGCGAGGTGACCTCCATACGATCCTTGAACATGAACACCTCGATGCGACGGCCCTGGATGCGGTAATCGCGATGCGCCACCGCATTGATCAACGCCTCGCGCACTGCGATCATGGGGTATTCCGTCTCTTCCTGCCGCTGCAACCCCCGTACGACGGCTTTCTTGTCCATGCTCTCCCACACCACCTGCCAGGTGCGCTCGATCATCCGGGCCAGCGGCCCGCTGATATCCACCCGCCGCCCGTAGCCGATCTCGCCCTTGCCCATGTGCCGGTCTGTGCCCGGAAATTTCACGAAGGTGAGCCCGGCCTGGGGCAGAAAGAGCTGCGGGTCCCGTCCGAACAGCAACATGCCGCTGATGGTGGCCATTCCCCGTTCGGTCAGGGCGCCGATCTGCTTGAGCAGGGATTGGGTGGAGCCCACGAAGGCGCTGGGCTGCCGCCGCTGGCGGTGTTCGATGTACTCATCGATGACGTCGGTGTCGAAATCGGCGATGGACGCGCCCGGAATCTCCTCCAGCTCGAACGCGCCCGTGGCCCGTCCCACCGCGGCCAGGGTCAGCTCCTGGCCCGTGAGCGTCCGATTTTCCGTTCCGCGTCGGGCCAGCACCCGGCCATCGGGCAGGGTGTGGAGATCGGGGCTGCGGGGCACGTGGAAGACCAGCACCGCGCCCTGGGGCAGCTCGTAGGTTTCGGCCTCCACCTGCACCGGCGGCCGCACCTGGGTGATGGCCATGCCCACGATGTCGTCCGCGTCCTCGGTCTGCAATCCCTTGTACACCCGGCCTTTCTCATCCGCCCCCACGACGATATCCCCGCCCTCAGTGTTGGCGAACGCGACGATGGTCTCCAGCACCCCGTCGGGGTCTAGCGAGGGGAAGAAGGCCAGTTGCAGCCCGGGCTTGCGGGCGAGGAGGTAGGAGAGGGACATGGGGTTCAGTAATCAGTGAGCAGTGATCAGTAATCAGTTGAAAATAGCGCGCTCACATTGGGCGAAGCGGCCATGAGCGTGATGCGTGAAAACGTGAAAAGTGAACTCGTCACGCATTACGCATTACGTTTCACGCGATTAGCTTCCCGCGCCAATGCAGCTGCAAAGCATTTTTCATGTCTTGTCGATGCGCTCCTTTACTTCGATTTTTTCAATGCGGGCGGCGGAGACCAGCGCGTCGTCGTCATCCAGGCGCACGCAACGCACCCCGCGCGTGGCCCGGCCATAGACGCTGATATCCTTCACCTTGGTGCGCATGGCGATGCCTTTCTTCGTCATGAAGGCCACGTCATCCTGCTCCGAAACGGACAGCGCCACCACGATGGGCCCGGTCTCGTCCAGCCGGTGGTGATCGGTGATCCACACGCCCTGGGTGTAGCGGCCCTTGACGGGGATATCCTCCGGGCGGACGCGCTTGCCCCAGCCCCGTTCGGTGACCACCAGCAGATCGTGCTGGCCGTCTTGCACGGTCATGGCGGTGACTTCATCGGCCGGGCGCAGGCGGATGCCCATGACGCCCGCGGCCGAGCGGCCCATGGGCCGGATGGCGCTTTCGTGGAAGCGCAGCACCTTGCCCCCGCGGGTGACGATGACGATATCCTCGTCGCCGTGGGTCAGCTCCACGCTCACCAATTCGTCACCCGCACGGATATTGACCGCAATGATGCCCGAAGGCCGCACCCTCGCGAACTCGCTCAGGGCCATGCGTTTGATGCGCCCCTGGCGGGTGCAGAGAACGATGTATTCCGATTTCTCGAAATCCTGCACGGGGATGACCGCCTTCACCACCTCGCCATCCTGCAGGTTGAGGACGTTGTTCACATGATAGCCGCGGGAGGTGCGGCTGCCTTCGGGGATGTTGAAGGCGCGTTCGGAATAGACCCGGCCTTTGTTGGTGAAGAAGAGGAGATGGTCCAGGGTGCGGGCGAAGAGGGAGCGCACCACCACGTCCTCGGCCTTGGTGGCCACGCCCTTGACGCCCTTGCCGCCCCGGCCCTGGGCCCGAAACACCTTCGCATCCACCCGTTTGATGTAGTTGCCCTGGGTGAGGGTGATGATAACGCCTCGCTGGGTGATCAGGTCCTCGTCGGTGAAATCGCTGACGCCCTGGGGGTCGATCTTGGTGCGGCGCTCGTCTGCGTAGGTCTCCTTCAGATAGATGACGTCCTCGCGAATGAGCTTCAGGATTTCGTGGGGATCGGCCAGGAGCCCGCGCAGATAGTTGGCCTTCGCGGTGAGATCGTTGTATTCGTCCTCGATCTTCTGCCGCTCCAGCGCGGCCAGGCGGCGCAGGGGCATGTCGAGGATGGCCTGAGCCTGGATTTCGCTAAGGCCGAAGTGTTCCATCAAGGCGCTTCGCGCCTCATCCACCGTCTGGCTGCTGCGAATGGTGGCGATGACCTCGTCCAGGAAGTCCAGGGCGATGCGCAGGCCCTCCAGGATGTGCAGCCGGGCCTCGGCCTGGGCCAGCTCCCAGCGGGTGCGACGGGTGAGCACCTCCATGCGATGCTCGACATACACCATGAGCATCCGCTTCAGGGACAGGGTGTGGGGCTCGCCGTCGATGAGGGCCAGATTGTTCACCCCGAAGGTGGTTTGGAGCATGGTGTATTTGAAGAGCTTGTTCAGCTCCTTGCGGGGAACCGCGCCCTTCTTCAGCTCGATGACGATGCGCATCCCCCGGCGGTCGCTCTCATCCCGCAGGCCCGAGATGCTGTTCAACCGCCCTTCCCGCACCAGGCTGGCGATGCGCTCGATGAGGGTCGTCTTGTTCACCTGGTAGGGGATCTCGGTGACGATGATGCGGAAGCGGCCGCCCCGCATCTCCTCGATCTCGGTCTTGGCCCGCACGATGACCCGGCCCCGGCCCGTGGCGTACGCGTTCTTGATCCCTTCCAGCCCCATGATGATGCCGCCGGTGGGGAAATCGGGGCCTTTGATGAATTGCATCAGGTCGGGGAGCTGCACGTCGTGGATGTCGTCCCAGTGGTCGATCATGTAGACCAGGGCGTCGGCCACCTCGCCCAGGTTGTGGGGCGGGATGTTGGTGGCCATGCCCACGGCGATGCCGCTGGCCCCGTTGAGGATGAGGTTGGGCAGTTTGGCGGGCAGGACTTTGGGCTCTTGCAGGGATTCGTCGAAGTTGGGCGCCCAGTCCACCGTGTCCTTTTCGATATCGACCAGCAATTCCCCGGCGATCTTGGAGAGCCGGGCTTCGGTGTAGCGCATGGCCGCGGCGCTGTCGCCGTCGATGGACCCGAAGTTGCCCTGGCCGTCCACCAGGGGATAGCGCAGGCTGAAGTCCTGGGCCATGCGCACCATGGCGTCGTAGACCGCGCTGTCGCCGTGGGGATGGTATTTGCCCAGCACCTCGCCCACGATGCGGGCGGATTTTTTGTAGGGACGGTTGTGGTGCAGGCCCATGTCGTGCATCACGTAGAGGATGCGGCGATGCACGGGCTTGAGGCCGTCCCGGGCGTCGGGCAGGGCCCGGGCCACGATCACGCTCATGGCGTAATCCAGGTAGGAGGCCCGCATCTCCTGTTCGATGGGCGCGGGTTTGACGACGCGGGCCAGGCGAAAGCCGTCCGCGCGGGAGCCGTCTTCGTTGAAGTTGGGGTCTTGGAGGGCGTCGGTCATGGATACTCAGTAATCAGTAAGCAGTGTTCAGTCGTCAGTGTTCAGCAGGCTACGCGCCGCTTTTTGCGTCGAACTTCCAACACTGGCTTTCCTGAAAAAACTCATGTCACCGCAGCGTGCGCTGAGAGCGCAGAGAAAATCCTGGGGTATCACAGAGAAAAACACCTCTGAATCCAATCTTTTAACTCTGCGTCCTCTGCGTTCTCCGCGGTGAACAACCTTTTTGCAGGGCAGCCAACACTTTTCGAATCGCCAGAGAGACGTTGGGCGGTCGTTTTGCCAACACCCCATTATATCATTTTTCGCCGATTTTCCCCACTTTTGGAACAGATGGGCGGGCATGGAAGCCCACCCATGTCACGATCCGGCCATCTCCCGCAGCTCCACCGGAATGCTGATCACCAGGCGGTCGCCATCCAGGGCTTCGACGATGAGCCCGCGGATGCGCAGCCTGCCCATGGGCGTCTGCGGTTCGTGGTATTCCCAATAGGGCGAGTCGATGAAGTCGTTTCCATACGCGTCATTGAACGCATCCCAATCCATGACGCCGCCCTGGGCGAGCGCGTCTGAGAAGGCTTTGCGTTCGTAGGGCGTCAGGGAATCCAGCAAGCGCTCCAACGTCTCGGGCTGCTTCATGCGCGCCACCAACAGGTCCAGCAGCTCTTGCTTGCGCAATTGCGACCATCCTCCCTCGGGCGCGATATGCCAGCCCATGGCCTTGAGTTGATCTTTGGTGTAGACGCCCAGGGCTTCGGCCACGGTGGGGTGGGGGTTGGTCAGTTTTTTCTGCTGGCGTTTTCGATAACGCAGGGCGTCTTTCTTCCACATTTTTCGAAGTTGGGCTTTTTCTTCGAGACTCCAATCCGAGAAATACATGCGCTCTAGCCGGTCCAGCTCTCGCTGCGCCAGGATGTGTTCCGGATAGGCCTCCAGGGCGCGCTGGAGCAAGGCCTCCGCCCGCACATATTCGGCTTTTTCGATGAGGATGCGAGCCTGCGCGGAGGCCAGTGCGGCGACTTCGGAGGGATGATAATCGGACCGATGGGCGACGGGCTCTAAGACCACTTCCGCCTTATCGATTCGCCCTTCTTCCAGAAAGATCTGGGCCAGATTGGTGCGCGCGAAAAGATAGTCAGGATCGATTTCAAGCGCTTTGTTGAGCAACGCCTTTGCTTCATGAACGCGGCCTTCCTGCATGGCGAAGGTCGCCAGGTTGTTGTAGGCTTCTTTCACCTGGGGATTGTGTTCCAACGCGCGCTGGAACGCTTCCCGCGCGTCATCATGACGCCCTTCTTCGAGGGCTTTGTACCCCTCTTCCAGGAGATCGAAAACGACGATGTCATATTGTTGGAAATGAGCTGGATCGAGGATCGTTTCGCGGACTTCCAGGGACTTCACGCCCTCGTCGTCCCAGAACTGGATGGTTGTTCCAGGCGGGAAGACGCCCGCTTCTACCAGGATTTGCAGAGCGTACAAGCGATCCTCTTTGCTTCCTTTCCGTCCCAAAGCGAATTCCTTCAGGATGGCGTGGGCTTCGGGCGTGCCCAACCCCTCCAGCATGAATAAAACCTCATCCGGGGCTTCGAATTCCTCCAACGTCTGTTTCAGCGCCACGTAGATTCCGGGAAACTGGTCGGTGATCGCCAGGATTTGCGCTTGTACATCCTCGGGGCGGTTAGAGCTCATCTTCTCGTCGATGAGCTGGGAAAGGGTTTCCAGGGGCTGAAGGGGCGTCATTTCGGCGGGGCTGAAATAGGGATACCGATCCATCAACCCGGGGCCGGGACGTCCTTGTTTGACCATGTCCAGGAAAGCATGTGCGCGAGGTATGGCGGCCCTTAGCTCTCGGAACCAACCCATAGCTTCGCTGCGTTTGCCCGAATTAGCCGAGGCTACGGCCAGGAAGAATGTGGCCCGATCCATCAACTCAAGGGACAGATCAAGGGTGTCCATCACAGGGGAAAGCAGATCGTACACCGCTTCATCCTCTTCCATCACCGCGGCCGCCTCCGCCTTTTTCAGCCGCCCCTCATCCGTTTCAGGCGCCAGTGGTTTCAATCGCTCCCACATGGCTTTTGCTGCTTCCTCCTGGCCCGTCCAGGCCAGGAAGCGCACCAGATTGGACAGGGCGAAGATGTTGTCGGGGGCCGTTTCCAGCACGCGATAAGAGGTTTCAATGGCCTGCCGCCATGCGCCGGTCAGGAAATAAGCGGAGGCCAGGTTGTTCAAAGCGGGGGGATAATCCTCTCCCAGATGGCGCAACGCTTCCTGGGCGAAAGAAATCGATTCTTCCAACCGGCCCATCGCCAGAAGCAATCGGCCTCGATGGAAAGCAGTCAACCCCTTTTTGGCTTCATCGTAAGGGATGCCCCTGCGTTCTCCGATGGTTTTGATGTCTTCTTCCCAACCACGCATCTCCGTCAGGATATCTTCCGGCACAGACTCTCTGTCCAGGCTTCTCGCCTTCTCATAAAGGGGCAGGGCCAGCACATGGTTTCCGGTCAGCGCATACAACGATCCCAACATGCCCAACAGAGCGGGCTCCTGTTCGATGGCGGCGGCCTTTTCCAGGAAGGTGATGGCCATAAAGGGCGCGCCGCGTTCCATGTACGCCAGGCCCAGGAAGACGTAGAGTTGGGCGTTGCGCGGCTCCTTCTCGGCCCAGGGGGTGAGCAGGTCGATCACTTCATCGAATCGGCCTTGTTGTGCAAGTTGGGCGGCGCGTTCCAGATCGTTTGACAACCCGGAATGAGCGTGATCTCGTCGGCGACCGAAGAATCTCCGTTTTTTCTTTTTTCGTTTCATGGTGACAGCAGTTTGTTGAGGAGGTCAAGGGCGGGACGCTCCTGGTTTCTTGTCACCGCCGCGTGTGGTTATCAGCGAGCGCTCAGCTTCTCCACGATGTTGATATAGCGCTGCATGGCCACTTCCTTGGGCATGCCTTTGAGCTTCTTCCAGGCGTCGTACTTGGCCCGGCCCGCGAAGTCGGTGAATCCGGGCCGTTTGCCCTGGACGTCGCCCGCGATGGCCTGTTTGTAGTAGGCGTAGAGCTTGAGCAGGGTGTCGTTATCCGGGCGAGAGGGCAGGTTGAGGGCGTCCTTGGCCGCTTGATCGAATCGGGCTTGCAGGTCCTCTTGGGTCACGGTGTGCCTCCTGGGAAAGTGTGGGCGAGAGCGATGATCTTAAACTGAAAGCAAATTGAAACCAAGGCTTTTGGTTTGCATTGGATCATCCATGAAAGGCGATTCTCTGGCCGCGCTGCCGCCCGCAGGTGAACCTGCGGGCTAAAAACGACGCCCCATGAATGGGGCTACGGTGCATGTCGCGCGCCGCAGGAAGCCGGGTTCACCCGGCGTCCTTTCGTAGCCCGGAGCTTCAGCTCCGGGTGGCCGAGGCCGAAAACGCCTGATTTCAAAATGCGTTTAGTTTAACTTAGCCTATCCCGCCCGATTTGTCAATCCGATTTTCGGTGCGGAGACTGTATCAATTTAGTCGGTGCAACCATGTTTGGCGCCTTGCCCCGCCGACTCGAAGTCGGGGCTAGGGGCCTTTGGCCGCCTGTCTGCCTGCGCAGACAGGTCCAGCCGGGCGAAAACATGTCCCCGCAGGGGGACATGCGGCGTTACGCCCTCAGACCTGAATTCATTCGGCGTTTGGAAAATGGAACGACCGACTAAACTGTTACAGCTGACTGACTGACAAAACGTTGCATATGCGTTTTCCGTGTCCTTTTGCCCCCTCCCCAGCCCTTCCCCGAAACTCGCTCCGCTCGTTTTCAGGGGAGGGAGCACATGGTCTCTTGGGGAAAGTTTTGCAGAACCGGATGGCCTCCCCCTGAGCGCAGCTCGGGGGGAGGTTGGAGGGGGGCCATGCGACCGAAGGAAAAGACCACAGACTTTTGTCAGTCAACCAGCTGTTACAGTGTTTTCGGCGCGGTCGGCTGCGCCCGCACGTTGTCGATGATGAACAGGATCACGGTCAGCCAGATGATGGAAAATCCGATGAAACGCCCGAGATCGAAAGGTTCGCGGTAGAGAAACACGCCAATGAGAAATTGCATGAGGGTGAGGATGCGATGGAGGATGATCTCCCCGGCCGGGACATCCTGCAATTGCTTCCAGTAGATGGGGAACAGCCCCACAGCACGTAGGCGGCGATGGCGTAAAGGTATCCGCGAGTCATGAAAGCCATTGCGCTACAGAAGAAAGCAGGAGAGGAATTTTCGGTGACGCCAAAGGCTTTTGCTCCTCTCCTCGCGCTCTGTTACAATCCGAAGACAGACGACACGAGCAACAGCTCGCCAATGCGGATGAAAATGGTGGGCTATGTAGCCCAGGAACCCAGGAAACCCGTAAACCAGGAAACCGGGGAAACCGGGCCGATTCGCTCACCCACCCACCCGATCTACTGGTTTACCGTTTTACCGGTTTCCCGGTCTACCAACTCTATTTTCATAGCAGGCGCCACGCGCGGCGGCGCGCCGATACCGATGAAAATGAGAACGCAGATGACGTAGATGCAACGCTGATTTCCGCAGATAATCTTTAGTCTTCAGTCTTTTTTCTTCGTGCCTTCGCTTTCCTTCGCGCCTTCGTGGCTCTATTTTCATAGCAGGCTTTCCCATGCCCGAACCCACCTCATCCCCCCTCATCCAGCAGATCGCCGCCGACGCGCCCGCACAGCTCGACCTGACCATCGAAGCCCACTTGCAGCAGGCGACCCAGGCCGCAGACCAGCTCCGGGCCGAATTCCCCTCCCTGGCCGACCTGACCGCGCTGGAAATCGCCCTGGCCGCAAAGAAAGACCGCTGGCCCCTGCTCCTCCATCTCGCGGTCAAACTGGCCAAATCCAAACAGATCCTCTCCGACATCCGCCAACCTGTTCATATCTCCGTGGTCTTCGCGGTCTACAAGGAGCACATCCGCATCCTCACCAAAGAGGAGCATCCCCTGGGCGAGAACTTCCTCATGCGCAAGATCGGCCAGTTGAACTGGCTGATGGGGGAGTTCCCCAACTTCGGTTGGAATATGCTGGTGGTGGATGACGGATGCCCGGAGGGCAGCGGGCGCATTGCCCAGCAGATTCTGGACGAGAAATATGACGGCGACAACGTGCGCGTCCTCTTCCTGCAGGACGCCATCGACCAGGGCCTGCCCGTGACCCGGCCCATGACCGGCACGAACGACAGTCGCAAGGGCGGCAGCATCGAGTATGGCATGTGGGTGGCCGCGCAGCAGGACCTTCCCAACCACATCATCCTCTTCACCGACGCGGACCTCTCCACCCATCTGGGCCAGACGGGCCTGCTGGTAGGGCCCATTATGGTGGATGGTGCGGACGCGGCCATCGGCTCCCGCCGCGAGCCCGAATCCATCGTCATCAAGACGGGCACGCGCAACCTGCGGGGCAAGCTCTTCATCTACCTGTGGAAGCGGGTGATCACGAACCTGACCGAGATCGTGGACACCCAGGCCGGGTTCAAGGCCTTTCGGGCGGACGTGGTGCGGGACATCGTCGAGGACATGCTGGAAAAGCAGTTCGCCTTCGATATCGAACTGCTGGTGAAAACCCAGCTTCGCCGCTCGGGCAGCATCGTCAAGATCCCCATCGCCTGGATCGACAGCGACGCCCTCTCCACCACCACCGATCTCCAGCCCTACCTGGGGATGCTCAAGAGCATGGTGGCCATGTACCGCCGCTATCTGCCCACCAACCCCCAATCGGACGCGTTCGCCGAGTTCATCGAGTCGTTGGACGAGGACCAATGGCAGACCCTGGTGGCCCATGTGCCCGAGCCCATCGCCGCCCGCGAGCCCTACACCTTCAGCGACTTCGACGCCGTGACCGTGGACGACTTCCGGGCGATTTTGATGGGCAAATCAGGGAACGCTGATGAACGCTGATGAACGCTGATGCGACGCAGATTTTGCAGATGATTTGCAAAGATCTTTCATTTGCGTTCATCCGTTTCAATCTGCGTTATCTGCGTTCCCCCAATTCTTAGGAAAACAGGCAAACAACCATGAACGATCTCGATACACGCTTCGCCCCCTTTGAGGCCCGGATGCGTGCCGAGGGCCTGCCCGACCTCTTCATCCGCACCTTCCGTCACTACTACGCTCAACTGCTCACGGGCGAGACCGGCCTCATCCCCGAAGCCGATATCGAGCCCGTGCGCGACCTGCCCGATGCGGAGCAACTGGACGCGCACTATGCCGACGTGGGGCGGGCGCACCGCGACAAAATCGTCTTCATCAAGCTCAACGGCGGCCTGGGCACCAGCATGGGCCTGCAAAAGGCCAAATCCCTCCTGCCCGTCAAAAACGGCCTCACCTTCCTCGATATCATCGCCCGCCACGCCCTGCACCACGGCATCCGCCTGGTGCTCATGAACAGCTTCAACACCCGGGCCGATTCCCTGGCCCTGCTGAAGCGCTATCCCGACCTGTGGGGCGACATCCCCCTGGACTTCCTCCAGCACAAGGCCCCCAAGGTGCGGCAGGATACGCTGGAGCCCGTGTCCTGGCCCGCCAACCCGGCGCTGGAATGGGCTCCGCCCGGCCACGGCGACATCTACACGGCCCTGGTCACCAGCGGCATGTTGCAAACCCTGCTGGACCATGGCATCGAGTACGCGTTCGTCTCCAATTCGGACAACCTGGGCGCGGCCTTGGACGATGCCATCTTCGGCTATTTCATCGAACAGCGCCTGCCCTTCATGATGGAGGTGGCGGACCGCACGCCCGCAGACCGCAAGGGCGGGCATCTGGCCCGACGCCGTTCCGACGGCCAGCTCATCCTGCGGGAATCAGCCCAGTGCCCCGAGGAGGACGCGGCCGCGTTCCAGGACGTCTCCCGCCATCGTTACTTCAACACGAACAACCTCTGGTATCACCTGCCCTCCATCCAGCGGGCGTTGGAAGAACGGGAGGGCATTTTGGGCCTGCCGCTGATCGTGAACAAAAAGACGGTGGACCCGCGCGATCCCGACTCCATCCCCGTCTACCAACTGGAGACGGCCATGGGCTCGGCCATCGCCGTGTTCCAGGGCGCTCAGGCCCTGCGCGTCCCCCGCAGCCGTTTCTCTCCGGTTAAGACCACCAACGAACTCCTGGCCGTCCGCTCCGACGCCTTCCTCCTCACCGACGACTACCGGGTGACCCTGCACCCCGAGCGGCGGGGCCGGGCCGTGGTGGTGGACCTGGACAAGCGCTATTACAAGCTCATCGACGAGTTCGACAAGCGCTTTCCCGACGGCCCGCCCTCCCTGCTGCATTGCGACAAGCTCGTGGTGCGGGGCGACGTGGTCTTCGTCGGAGATGGGAAGCTGGTCTTCCACGGCGAGGTGGAGATCGTCAACGAGGACCCCGATCCCTACCTTTTCGACGAAGAGCAGGCTGAGCTCTATCTGGGCCATGAGCATGACCACGATCATGACCACGGGCTCTTCCTGGACGCGTGAGGAGAGGGATGCGGGTTGGATGAAATAGGGTGCGTCCCAAATTATTGGCGCGTTGCGCCAGGCGCCCCGGAGGTGAACTCCGGGCTAGAAGCGACGCCCCCATAAGGGGGGCTTTCAGGCTGGCGCGTGTCAAAAAGCCGGGTTCACCCGGCGTTGTTTTGTAGCCCGGCGCTTCAGCGCACGGCAGAATTCCTGATGACAACGCGATTTGCCAAAAATTTAGGACGCACCCGATGAAATGAAGTTGTTGGATTGTGATTGGAATGAGTGATACAATGCCGTTACTTTCTATTGTTTTTCTTTGCTTCTGACGGATTCTGTGGATCGAGGCGAAATGAGGCAAAATTGGCAGAAAATCGCCAGGAGAACTGCCAATTATGCCTCAACGAAATCATAGCACAGAACGCCGTCAGGTCATGAAAATCAATAAGCGGGTTGTTTTGCCTATATCACTGGCCGAATACAAGCCGCTCATCTCAGATAGCAAAGGCTCTCGAGAGAAACTGGATAGCATGATAGCGACCTACCCTGAGTTGTTTCCGGAAGGCATCGAGGGAGGCTACGTACTCCACGACATCTTGCCAGCATCCGCAAAAATGCCGGAGGTGCGGTTTCGTCGCATCAAGTTGAAGGAAAAGGATGCGCAAGGCAACGACATCATTCTCACCATTGCATCCAGTGAGGTGGTCCCTTACATGAAAGGCTTGACCGATGAGGTGGAGAAAGCTTTATTCCTCCGTCGATTCGGCGTGCCTTTCTGGGCCTTGGCGTATTCTTTGGTCGAGACGAAAACTATTGGTATCGTCTGAGCGGCAGCATAGGTCGCTATAGCATCGTAGGTACGACCGTCAAAGATAAAGAGAAGATCCCTGAGCATCTTCTGGCGGATGAGAAGCATGTACGACTCAATGGCTCAAAAGCTTATATCGCCACTACTGTGGATGAGGATTGCGTTCTCGGCGCTTCTTTGGCATTGAAGGCTGATGAGGAAGCCCTGACCGCAGCGTATGGTGTTTTTCAAGCCGAAGCCAGGCCGTTACAAGCAGATTACCAGCCTAAAACCGTCAATACGGATGGATGGGCAGCCACGCAGAAGGCGTGGCGCACTCTCTTTCCCATGATTGTTATCTTCCATCGCTTCTTGCATGCTTTTTTGAAAATCCGCAATCGCACCAAACGCTTCAAGGAACTCTATCCGCAAATCGTCCAACAGGTTTGGGCCATCTATCATGCCGAAACGCCGGATTTATTCCGCCAGCGAGCGAAAGACCTCTGGACTTGGTCCCAACAACACCTGACGGGAGATGCTTTGGCGGCGGTGCAAAAGCTCTATGCCAAAACCGATGTCTTCCTCCTGGCTTTCGATTTTCCTGACGCCTATCGCACGAGCAACATGATTGATCGCCACATGGAACCAATGGCTCGCTGGGTTGCCAGCACGCGCTTCCTTCATGGCCATTGGGCCGCAGCCGAGCTCCAAATCCGCGCCTGGGCCATCATCCATAACTTCGGCCCTTATTCTCCGCGAGCACGACGCCAGCAAGAAGCATCTTCGCCTGCTCACAAGCTCAATGGCTTTGTCTATTATGAAAATTGGCTACATAACCTCCTCACATCGACTTCCTGTGCTGGGATGACTCCCCTCCACAGAATCCGACAGAACCAGCTATGAAAGATGCGCTGTTTGAAGAACTCATTGCCAGCGTTCGTGAAGGGGGCGCGATTTTGAGCGGAGAGACGGCGCTCTCACGAACGTTCACGTTGCGGGACCACGACCTGCCCGAGGGGGCCAGCGAGGCCGTCTGGAACGAGTATAAGCGGGGACAGTGGCGCGAGGTCGAAGGCGGGGTTATCGCCGAAATCGCGGTTTGCATCCAGGTGAACGGCCAGGTTCTGGCCCGGTTCATGGCCACGCCCATCGACCAGGAGGCCCTGGCCCTGGGCTTTCTCCGCGCGGAAGGCATCATCGTTGGGCTGGAAGACGTGGCGGACGTGCGGGTGAGCCCTTCGGGCGGATGCGTGGACGTGTGGCTGCATCACGACGCGGCTCTGCCCGCAGCCGCGGACGCCATCCGCACCACGGGGTGCGGCGGGGGCGTCACCTTCGACGACTTGCTTCAGCGCCCCGCGCTCCACTTTCCCAACCTCCACCTCACGCCCGAGCAGCTCATCGCCCGTTACTACGAAATGCGGACCACTGAAACCCTTTATCCCATCACCCGCGGGGTTCACGCGTCGGCCCTCTGCACGCCCGATCAAGTTCTCATCCTGGCTGAGGACGTGGGCCGCCATAACACGCTGGACAAGCTGTGGGGCATGGCCATGCAGCAAGGCATTCCGACCAAGGGGCGGGTCATCGTCACCACGGGACGGATCAGCTCGGAGATGCTGGGCAAGGCCGCGAAGATGGGCGTTCCCGTCATCGCCTCCCGCACCTCACCTACCAGCCGCTCGGTGGCCCTGGCCCGGGCCTGGGGCATGACTCTGGTGGGCTATATCCGGCGGGGAGGATTCCGGGCGTATGCAGGAGAGGAGCGATTCGGTTGAAAATAACACGGATGAAAGGGAACACGGATAAGGACGGAGAAAGACACGAATGGAAAAACACGAATGAACCAACTTCATAGTTGCACTTCCCACACATTCTCAATGGAGCAAAGACCCATGTTCATCAAACACAGCGATGACGTTGAACCGCAAGTCGTGCAGGCGGGCGAAGCCACCACGATTCAGGTGCTGATCTCGCCCGAAGAAGGCCCGCATTTCGCCATGCGCAAGTTCGTGATGCAGCCGGGTGGCGGCATGCCCAAGCACACCAATCAGGTGGAGCATGAGCAATATGTGCTGCGAGGCCGGGCCCTGGTGGGTCTGGGGGATGAGGAGTTCGTGGCCCAGGCGGGCGACGTCCTGCTTATCCCCGCAGGCGTTCCCCACTGGTACAAAAATATCGGCGACGAACCCTATGAATTCCTGTGCGTCGTCCCCAACCTGCCCGATAGGATTGAGATTTTGGAATAAAACCAGTGGCGAACCTTTAGCAACCGACGATCATGCTATTCTCAAAGCAGGCACCACGCGCGGCCGCTCGCCGATACCGATGAAAATGAGAACGCAGATGACACGGATGCTTCGCAACGCAGATTTTCGCAGATTTTTTCTTCATCATCTGCGTTCATCCGTTTCAATCTGCGTCATCTGCGTCCCCTATCCTATTTTCGGAACAGGCTCGTCTGCATGGTCAGGAATGCAGGCGCCCCTTGTTCAATACGCTACGAGCCCGAGCCTTTCATCTCACTCAGCCATCGTCACCTTGCTAGCGTGGGTGAACACGCCCGGCTCATGCCCGTGCAACCGGGCCAGGGCCAAGGAAATCATCTGCGCCGGCAGGATTTCCATCAGAGGCAGCGCCGCATCGGGGACGGGAGGCAAAGCGAACGCGTCCGCCCCTTGAGAACGGTCCACCA
>JALXCB010000155.1 GCA_026991225.1 Anaerolineae bacterium
TGAAGCGCTTGCTCTTCTTCAATTGTTAATTGTATTGGATACTTAGGCTTGGGACCTCGCATTGTTCACCTCCTTGCCCAAGTATACCAAAACTCGGAACTTATTTACAAAAAGCTGTACTAAGAACGACGCCCCATGAATGGGGCTTTTCTGCCGTGGCCGCATTTAAGCCGGGTTTACCCGGCGTCGTTCCGTAGCCCGGCGGCTTCAGCGCCGGGCGGGCGCGGCCCCAAAAAATACCGAGTTTCAAAATGATTTCAGTTTAGCGACTTTTCACGAACACAGAGAGTAGCCCACCATACGCCAACCCATCGCGCCCATGAACCCTTGCTTGAAGCTGCATTTTGCTGGGTTTGCCAGGGCTATCCAGCCTTGCCTTTTCGAAAGCGGCATCCATGAGCTACCAGATCATCATTCGGCTCATCCATCTTGTTGTAGGCACTGCCATACGCAACGAAAAACTCGCCGGTCTCATTAGCTTGCTGTTTGCCTCATTATTTGCAGTCATGGGCGTTTCCAGCTTCCTCGAAGCGATCAAACTTCCAAACACTCCCACTGTCGCCACTACCACACAAGTTGCCGAGACTCTGTCAACTCAGAACCGTTTCTGGATCACCATCAGCAATCCGCAATGGGATTGCACTACGCTCACGCAATCCACTGTCGGTAAAACGGTCAATACGGAGGTTTTTATCAATGATTCCGAAAACTCCGTTGCGATTCTTGTCTCATTTTCGGGATCGAAGCAATGTGGCGAACTGCCAGAATATGTTACCGGAGTGGCGTATCCCATGCACCAACGCCATATAGAGATACTCCAACGGTCCGGAAGACTCGCCGATCCCGAAAACTATCGATCTATTTCTGAGCTTTGCACCACATGTGGCAGACGCTCTTGGATGAGCCTGACCATCTTATCCATTATCCTGACAATTGCCAGCCTTTCACTCTATCCCTTGGTTCTTTTGGCCAAACATTACTAACACCCTATGAAACGCTGCCCCGGGCGCACCCTGCGTCGGGGGCTTTTTTGATGCGTTCATCATTGTTCGATGACGACGCGAAGGAAAAACACGAATGAAAACCAAAAAACTTATCCGTGTTTCCTTTCATCCGTGTCCCTTTGATGATTGCTTCGCAGCGGAGCGATGGGCCAGGATGAGTGCGAGCGCCAGCAGGACCGCTACGACCGCGTTGACGCCAACCAGCAGCGCCGCCGGGGAGAGGGGGAAGATGGGGACGGGGCCCCTCAGAAGGTCGAAAATCAAGCTTTGAGGCAGGGCCAGAAGCTGCTGCAAAAGGCCCGCCAACGCGCCGAGGACCGCGATGCGCTGCCAGGAAGAGAGCTCGCACCGCCCCAACGCGGCTTCACACGCCCGTCCGATGGCTTTTCGCCACGCGACAACCAGGACCAGGGCCGCGATCATCCAGGCGAAGCGGAAGAGGGCAGGCATTATCACGAACGCCCGGCGCTGTTCCAATTGCGCGGGCGACATCATGCCGGGCGGCGGGATGGAAAGAAACAGGGGGGCGATGAGCGCGCTCAGCAATTGAAACCAGGCGAAAGCCAGGATGGAGACCCCCGCCAGGTACAGCAACAAGGCCCCAACGCCTGTAATGGAACCTCCCTCATCCCCCAGGCCGCGGCCCAGTCCCCGCGCCGCGCCAAATCCCATCGCAAGGGCGACGATCCAAAAGATGAACATGATCAACGATTCCATGATAAGCCTCCTGGAATGTTCGGATGGGTGACAGTGTCATCATAACAGAATCGGAAAACCACGTCCAATCCGTGCTATAATCTCCCTATGCACGCCACCACGCCCGCCCGCCGCGCCGCCGCCGACCTCAGCCTGCTGACTGTGGCCTTCATCTGGGGCCTGACCTTCGTCATGGTCCAGGATGCCGTGCGGGAGGTCCCTGTCTTCGCCTTCCTCAGCGCCCGCTTCCTCCTGGCCTTTCTGGCCATGATCCCCCTGGCGCTGGCCTTGCGCCGACGCACCCTGGGCTGGGGAGGGAACACACCGCTATGGCAACAACTGGCCGCAGGCGCGGTCATCGGCGTCATCCTCTTTGCGGGCTACGGCTTTCAAACCGCGGGCCTGCAATACACCACGCCCGCCAAAGCGGGCTTCATCACAGGGCTCTCGGTGGTCATCGTCCCCGTGTTGGGCGTCATCTTCGTCCATGAACGTCCGGGTTGGGCCGTCGTCCTGGGGGTGGGACTGGCCACTGCGGGGCTGGCCTTCCTCTCGCTGGTGGGTGTAAACTTGGAGACGGGGATCAACCCGGGCGACGTCCTCGTGTTCTTCTGCGCCCTCAGCTTCGCGGCGCATATCTTCGTCACCGGCCGCGTGGCCTGGCGCATGAATCCCCTCATCCTCACCCTGACCCAGATCCTCGTCGTCGCCCTCCTCGCCAGCCTGGCCAGCCATCTTTTTGAACCGCCCACGCCCCTGTTCCCCCGCGGCCAACCCCTGTTTGCCGCGGCATTCACCGGCATTCTGGCTACCGCTGTGGCCTTCGGCGTGCAGACCGTGGCCCAGCGCTTCACCACGGCCACTCATACCGCCCTGATCTTCGCCACCGAACCCGTCTTCGCCGCCCTGGCCTCCTTTGCCCTGATTGGCGAACGCCTTGGCCCCTCGCAACTGCTGGGCGGCGCCCTCATCCTGGCGGGTATGCTCACCGCCGAACTTGGCCCATCCTCCAGCCCATCCAACGCTCAGGCCCACGCCAACGATCACACTTCCGAACGCCTCCCGTAACTGCTAACGTAGCCCTGTTCACTCGACACGGATACGAGGAAACACGGATAAAATCTTTTTTGAATGACTTCGCGCCTTCGTTTCCTTCGTGTCTTCGTGGCAAAAGAGGATTGGGGCCAACTACCTTAGCAGTTACCGCCTCCCAGACAGAACGACCATGGACCGAACCGTACCCACCTCCGGCAACGAAGAAATCCAGCTCTACATGCGCACTTACTACTCCCTGCTGCGCAGCACCAGCCCCGTGCCCATCAAAGTGCTGATGGAGGCCCACCGCGGGATGCGCTCGGCCCTGCACGTGCGCGCCCATGAACCCGTCCCCGACCTGGCTGCACTCAATTATGTCATGTTACGCCTGCCCGAGGTCATCGACCAGGTCAGTCTCGTGGTCATGGGCCAGTCGGAACGCATCTTCCGCAAGCACGGCTACGCAAACCTCTCCTCTTGGCGGCAGGTCACCGCGCCCGGGCGCCGTCGCCGCACCTTCTTCGACGGCCATGACACCCTGGCCGTGTTCATCGCCAGCCGCTCCGACATCGACGATCTGGTGCCCATGCTCGTGGCCTACGAGATCGAACGGCGCAAGCTCTACATGTTGCTGGGGAACGAGCAGGGCGTGCGGTTCTTGCAGAACCTGGTGACCACGGGCGTGAGCGATCCCGACGATTGCTGCGCCCGTCTGGCCGAACTGACCGGCGCGGAAGCAGAGGAATGGATGCGTTTGTATCGGGTGTGGGGGGAGAAACTGCCCGCCCGGCTGCTGCGCATGGCCACCGAGAAACAATCCATCGCCATCCGCTCCCTGTCCGGCTCCCTGGCCGACTACCGCCGGGCCACGCGGCGCTGGTGGCAGCACGTGGAGGAGACCATCCCCGACGCCGATTTCGCCGCCCTGCCCGCGTACTTCATCTCCAGCAACACCCACTCCATGGCCAACCTGCTCAGCGGCTACGCCCTCATGCACGAGCAGCCCCTCATCGATTTCATCCTCACCGAAGGGCCCGAGGACCTGCGCCAGGAGTATGAAAACATCCGCCAGGAGGTGGTCCCCAGCCGTCTGGAGAACTTCCTCTACTACGCCTGGAAGAAGTACGAACAGGCCCATCCCGAAGCCGTGCCCCAGCGCCTGGCCCACGAGATGCGTCTGGGCATCCATCGCGTGCCCAGCGAATACACCGCCTTCGACATCGAAGTGCAGGTGGTCTTCCTCAGCCGCCTGCGGCCCGAATATCTCGACCCGCGGCTGCAACTGCCGGGCGTCGAGGCCCTGGGCCAAAGCGACGCCATCATCATCAACATCGACTATCCCCTGGGCCTGGCCGCCTACCAGGTCCTGAACGAGATCGCCCGCAACATCGACGAGATCCGGGGCGTCTTCATCATGGGCAAAGCCGCCACTCTCAACGGCCGCATCGGCGACGTCATGATCCCCAACGTCGTCCACGACGAACACTCCACCAACACCTACCTCTTCCGCAACTGCTTCTCGGGCGATGACGTGCGCCCCTTCCTGGTCTACGGCTCCGTGCTGGACAACCAGAAGGCCATCACCGTGCCCGGCACTTTCTTACAGAATCGGGAATACATGGCCGTGTTCTACAAGGAGGGCTACACCGACCTGGAGATGGAAGCGGGCCCCTACATGAGCAGCGTCTACGAAATGTCCCGGCCCAAGGGCCATCCCTACAACGAGATCGTGAACCTGTACGAAGCGCCCTTCCCGGTGGGGATTTTGCACTACGCGTCGGACACACCCTTCAGCAAGGGGCAGAACCTGGGCGCGCAGAACCTCTCCTACTTCGGCATGGACCCCACCTACGCCACCATGGTCGCCATCCTCCGCCAATTGCTGAAAGCGGAGATCGAGCGGGTCACAAAACCCGCCTGATCAACGCCATTGATTCAACCAGCGCACCTGCCCGACCCAATCCTCCGCCTCCGTTTCCGTCAACACCCGATCCAGAGCCGCAATCAGTTGGGTGCGTCCTAAATGAATTGGCGTTAGCCGGACGCACTGGCCGAGTGAACTCGGGCCCTTTAGGCGCTTCGCGCCGATGGTCGACCTTCGTCGACCGGGAAACTGGACGGCGAAGGCCGTCCACCGGCCGTAGGCCAGAAGAGTCCGACTTCAGTCGGCGAGTACTGCGGTGAGACTCCTCAACCGAAAAAGGACACACCCCAATCAGTTCGGACAGCGTCCAACGGGCTTGTGCAGCCAGCAAAATGCCCCGGTGGAAGGGGTGTCGCCGGGATAAAACCACGAAATCGCGGATATTGAAGGTGAAAATGCAACGCCCCTGAGCCGTTGCCGCCAGCAACTGCATCTCATCACTGGCATCCCGTTCGATCCAATCGGTGGGCGTGCGCGTGACATCATGCCCGCGAGCCAACAAGGCCCGGTGCAGCGATTTCATGGACGCGTCCGCGTCAAGATGCAGTTTCAGCCTGCTCACGCCTCTGCTCCATCACGACCTCCCGCTCGATGATGGCGTCGATCTCATCTCGATGATCCTCATAGAACGCAAGCGCGTCCATCACCTGCTCCGCCGAGAGATCGAATTCCTCGGCAAGGGTTTCGGGAGCCGCGCCCCAAACGCTGGCGGCGACAACCAGAGTCGCCACGCGCACGCCCGTTCCTCGCACCACGGGCGTGGGGACGTCGCTCGCCCCGCGTCGATAGGTGACATGCGGATGCCGGGGATCATCCAGAGACGCTCTGAGCATGCCCACTTTCTCCACCACAGCCCACATGATGAACTGATTCAGCGACACGCCCTGAGCTCTGGCAAGCTGTTCTGATTCGCGTTTCAGATCATTGGGGAGATTCAATGGATATCGTGGCATGATTGCTATGAAAATAGAATATTGGCTACGGTTGCGGAAGGATCGTCAGGCCCATGTTGAGGGAGCCCGCAACGGACGTGATGCGTAACTCGTAATCCGTGACCCCATGCGATGTCAATATCGCCGATCACAGAGGGCGCGTCCCTGATCATTGGCGCGTTGCGCCAGGCGCCCCGGAGGTGAACTCCGGGCTAGAGGCTGTTATGCACTTTTCCGCCCTCAAAGGTCAGGATCGCCGCATCGGAGGTTGAAATTCGCCGCAGATAACGCGGATAAAGCAGATTTCCGCGGATTTTTTCAAAAGGATGCCATCTTTTTTCCGTAACAATCCGTGTTGATCCGTCGCATCAGCCTCATCCGTGGCGAATTGAAACGCACGTCACCCACAAAATCACGCCAAATTGGCGATAAGTTCATAACAGGCTCTAGTAACGACGCCCCCTCAAGGGGGCTTTCAGAGCCGGCGCGTGCCAAAAGCCGGGTTCACCCGGCGTGGTTTTGTAGCCCGGCGCTTCAGCGCCGGGTGGAGCCCGCACGACCGAATTCCTGATGACAACGCGATTTGCCAAAAAATTGGGACGCACCCAATCACAAAACGTAATTTGTGCGCATCTTGACGCTTGGCGCGCCACGACTCACTACAACGCGAATCGAATATGGACGATATCCCCGTCCTGGACGACGTACTCTTTGCCCTCCAGGCGTAACGTTCCCCGTTTGCGGGCCTCGGCCATGCTCCCCGCGTCCATCAAATCCTCGTAGGAAACCACTTCCGCCCGGATGAAGCCGCGGGCCAGGTCGGTGTGGATGGCCGCGGCCGCCTCCACCGCGGTCGCGCCCACCGGGATCGTCCACGCCCGCACCTCGTCCTCGCCCACAGTGAAAAAGCTCTGCACCCGCAGGAGCTTGTAGGATAGCCGGATGATGCGGCTCAGGCCCGGTTCGGGAATGTCGAACTCCGCCAGGAACTCCTGCGCCTCCTCCGGGTCCATCTGCGCCAGCTCGGCCTCCAGCTTGCCACGCAGCGCGGCCACGGCCACATGCTCGCCCTGGATGATGTCACGGTACTCGTCTGCGATGCTTTCGTCTACGTCGTCGTCGATATTCAGGAGGATGAGCAGGGGCTTTTGGGAGAGGAGCGCGAAGCCCCGCAGGAACTTCTCTTCCTCGGGCGAAAGCGCCACCTCCCGCACGGGGATCTCCTCTTCCAGTGCGGCCAGCAGCCGCTCCAACAGCGCCTTCTCCTCGGCCAGGGCTTGCCGCTCCTTGGGGTCCCCGCCCTTGCCCGGCCGCGAAGCGATACGCTCCAGCCGGTTGGTGATGATGGTCATGTCGTTGAGCAGCAGTTCCGTCTCCATGATCTGAATGTCGCGGGCGGGGTCGACCTCGCCTTCGGGATGGAGGACGTTGGGGTCGGTGAAGGCCCGCACCACGTGCAGCAGCGCGTCGTTCTGGCTGACCTCGTTCAGGAGCGCGCCCGACAGGCCGCCCGCCTCGCCCATGCCCCGGGCCAGACCCGCGATATCCGTGTACTGCACCGTGGCGTAGGTCACCTTCTTGGGATGGTACATTTCCGCCAGGCGGTCCACCCGCTCGTCGGGAACCTGGACCACCGCGGTGTGCACCTCCATGCGTCCGGAGGAGTAGGCTTCGGTGGGAGCTTCACCGCGGGTGAGGGCGTTGAAGACGGTAGTTTTGCCGCTATTGGGGAGTCCGATAATGCCGATTTTCATGAAGAAATTGTACCAGTTCGAATGGGAATTGGGGAAACGCGGGGGCGCCATCGGGCGCTGTTGCCAGATGCCGGGCAGAGGCATCCCGGAAGGGTGCCTTCCGCGTGGGTTTGAAAATAGGGCCCAACCTG
Source organism: Anaerolineae bacterium (assembly GCA_026991225.1). Lineage (GTDB taxonomy): Bacteria > Chloroflexota > Anaerolineae > J102 > J102 > M2005. The sequence goes on from JALXCB010000155.1 coordinate 7,477, forward strand.
AATTCATTCGGCGTACTTACGAGGGAAGCCGGGGGCACCCTCGGCGCACCGAGTAGACCAACAGCATCCTGAAGCGTTGGGCTACAAAACAACGCCGGTGAACCCGGCTTTTGGCACGCGCCGGTTCTGAAAGCCCCCTTGAGGGGGCGTCGTTACTAGAGCCTGTTATGAACTTATCGCCAATTTGGCGTGATTTTGTGGGTGACGTGCGTTTCAATTCGCCACGGATGAGGCTGATGCGACGGATCAACACGGATTGTTACGGAAAAAAGATGGCATCCTTTTGAAAAAATCCGCGGAAATCTGCTTTATCCGCGTTATCTGCGGCGAATTTCAACCTCCGATGCGGCGATCCTGACCTTTGAGGGCGGAAAAGTGCATAACAGCCTCTAGCCCGGAGGTTCACCTCCGGGGCGCCTGGCGCAACGCGCCAATGATCAGGGACGCGCCCGGCTCCCACCGCAAGCGGGCGGATCGCGGTTCGGTCTGGTACAATAGCCCCATGCCCGAACCTCCCCTCGCCTTCCACCTGCAGCCGCCCGACGTCCACCCCGAGCGCTGCGTCAACGCCCGCCACCGCCAGGCGGGATGCCGTCTGTGCGTGGACCACTGCCCGGCGGAAGCCATCCGCCTGGCCCAGGGCCCGCGGCCCCTGCCCCTGCTGGACGCCGCCGCGTGCGTGGGCTGCGGCCTCTGCATCCCCATCTGTCCCACCGACGCCTTCTCCCAGGTCATGCAGCCGGAGACGCGGCTGGCCGGTTTTGTGGATGAACTCCCCGCCGGCCGGGCCCTGGCCCTGGCCTGCCCCCAGCATCCCGCGCCCGAACGCAGCCCCGCTCCGGTGGATTATGTCATCCGCCATGACCGCTGTCTGGCCGCGTTCTCGCCCGAACAGCTTCTCACCCTGAGCGGTGACGGCGCGCGGGACGTGTGGCTGGAGGTCGGGGTTTGCGAATCCTGCCCCATCGGGCGGGCGGAAAAGGACATTCGGGCTCATGCCGAAGCCGGGAACCAGCTCCTGGCCGCGTTCGGTCGCCCTCCCGCCATCCACCTCAACGCCAGCGCGGCCCCTGAAGAGGAAGCTCCGCCCAAACCCGTGCTGAATGGCTCCGCGCCCGCGGTGGACCGCCGGGGCTTCTTCCGCAGTTTGGGCAAGCTGGCCCAACACCGTCTGGATGAAGCGGCCACGCGGGCCGCCCGCCCGCCCATGATCGAGCCGGGCGCGCCCATGGACCAGCGCCTGCCTTACCATATCCCCGCCTCCCACGAAAAACTCGACCGGCATCTCCTGCATCTGGCCGAGACCGCCGAACCCCGGCCCGAGTTCACCCTGGACGCGGACGCGCTGCCCTGGTCGCAACTGGCCTTCGACCCCGCGGCCTGCTCGGGCTGCCAGCTCTGCGCCCGCTTTTGCCCCACGGGCGCGCTCAACTACCTGTGGGCCGAGACGGAGGAGGGCGTCGTTTTCAATCTCAACTTCCATCCCCGCCTCTGCCTCGACTGCAACATTTGCGTCGCGGTCTGCCCCGAAGACGCGCTGGACCTGACCCACGCCGTCACCCTCGGCGACCTGCTCTCACCCGAACGCCAGCTCCTCATTGCCGATTACCTCGTCCCTTGCCAGCGCTGCGGCGCCCTCACCCGCCCGCGGCCGGAAGATGAGGAAACCCTGTGTTACGTCTGCCGCGCGCCCACCATGTATCGACAGCGCACCCAGCGGGCCTATCTCGCCGATCTCGCCGCCCGTCTTTTGGATGAAGAATAGAGGAACACAGAGCGCGCAGAGATTCCACAGAGCACACTGAGGAACTGATTACCGATTACTGATTACTGCTCACTGAATACTGAACCATGCCCTCCCTCTTCAAACGCTTCTTTGCCCGACTGCCCATGGCCCGCTCCACCCGGGCCTATGACTTCGCCCTGGCTCAGGTGGATTTGAGCCGCGCCGCTCGGGTGCTGGAAATCGGCGCGGGCCAGGGATTCGGCGCGGCCCATCTCAGCCGGACGCTGCCGCAGGCGCAGGTCGTCAGCGTGGATATCACCACGGAATGCCTCAAGCCCGAGCGCCTGGAGACCGGGCCCCGACCGCCCCTTTTCATCCAGGCCACCGCGCCCGCCCTGCCCCTGGCCGCCGCCAGCATGGATGCGGTCTTCCTGGTGATGACCTTCCACTGCCTGCCCCAGCCCCAGCAGGTGATTCGCGAAGCCGCTCGGGTGCTGAAACCGGGCGGCGTGCTCATCCTGGCCGACGTGGACGGCCATCACTGGATGGCGCGGCCTTTCGAATGGGTAGAGCACGCGTTCATCAGCCCCCTCACCCACGCTTACACGCCCGAGGAGCTGGCCGAGCTCACCGCCCGCGCGGGCCTGGTCGATTTCCACATCCAACGGCGTCCGGGCAAGGAGAAAGGCTTTATGATGTGGGCCTTCGCCACGAAAAAGCCCCCGCGATAGTCGCAGGGGCTTGAGGAGATACAGGAATGAGCGGGCCTGACAGGGTCAGGGCAGCGGGGTGAGATTGGCGGAATGCCACCATTCGTGATAGTCCCGGTCCAGGGTCTCGTGATCGGGCATGGGGTAGTAGATCAGCTCTTCCATGTCGCCCACGTAAATGCCCGTGTTGATGGTGCGGTAGGGGTGCTCGACGGTGTGGGTGCGGTCCACCATCTTGGTGTGGATGGTTTTGTCGCGCAGGGAAAGAAGTGAATCACGCAGCGTGTGGATGAAATCATAGGGGAGATCGCCGATGTCGCCGTGTTCGGGGTCCTTGTCCAATTCACCCAGACGCAGATCGACAAAGGCGATGGCCGGGAAATTGATAAGTGTGTCCGGATCGTGCGTGAGGAATTTGTAGAAGGCTATCGGATCGAGGGTGCTGGCTACCAGGGACGCCACGGGCGCAAGCTCTTGATAGAGGTAGAAATTTTGGGTGTATTCGGGAAAATCCTTGCTCTTTTCCAAAGGCAATACTTTGCCATAACGGGTGCACAGGTAGAGTTTGCCCATGACGCTGGTGGGCACGTGCTCCAACACCCGGTAGGTGCTCACATAGACCGATTTCTTTGGGCGTCCGTCGGGATGGGGAACGCATCGGGCCATGGCCTCATCGATGCGGAAATAGGGATGCCGAAAATTGGGATCGATCTCGATGAAGATCGCCTGTTCTGCATGTTTCTTCTTGTCACCAACCGTATAATATTCCCCAAATTCCTCCGGAGGGAGCATGGAGACGATCAGGGCTTCGGGGATGAGGGAAAGATAAAGATAGCGTTGAGTCATTGCGGGCCTCCGAGAACGCGGTAATCGGGGTTCAGGATTCGGTAGTCATTCTGATTATATCATCCCGTCTCAGGCTTCATCCAAATAGGCTTGCAGCGTGTTTCGGGCGCTGCGCAGCCGTTCCAGGCTGGTTTCTTTGCCCAGGGCGACGAGGATGGGGAAGAGGGGCGGGGTGGCCTTTTTGCCCGTGAGGGCCTGTCGGATGGGGGCCAACACCTGCCCCACCTTGAGGCCGCGCGTCGTCGCCAGCTCCCGCAGGATGGTCTCCAGCGTTTCCTCATCCCAAACGTCGACGCTTTCCAGGGTTTCGATGATGGCGTCGAGGATGGGAAGCGTCTCTTGGGGCGTGGTCTTGCGGGGAACCAGACTCAGGGGATCGTCCAGGCGCACCTCATCCACGTAGAGGTAATCCACCCACTGGGCGGCCTCGGTCAGGCGCTTGATGCGCTCCTGCACGTGGGGGAGGAGGATTTTCAGGCGCTCATCCCGGGCCAGCTCCTCCTCAGGGACGCCCAGATCGCGGCTGAGATAGGGAATCAGGCGGCGGTGCAGCTCCTCAAGGCTGAGGTTGCGGATGTAAACGCCGTTCATCCAGTCCAGCTTTTCCACAGGGAAGCGGGCGGGCGCGGGGTTAATGGCTTTCAGATCGAAGTGTTTGATGGCGGTTTCCCGGTCGTAGATCTCGGTGCGGTCGTCCAGGGACCAGCCGATGCCGCTGAGGAAGTTGAACACGGCTTCGGGCAGATAGCCGTAGTCGGGGTATTCGTGGAGCATGATGGGCACGCTGCCGCCCTCGGGCGTCTTCAAATCCCGCTTGCTGAGTTTGCCTTTGCCGCTGGGCTTGAGGATGCTGGGCGTGTGGGCGAAGGCGGGCAGGTCCCAGCCGAACGCTTGATACAGGAGCACATGCAGGGGTGCGGAGGAGATCCACTCTTCGCCCCGGATGACATGGGTGATCTCCATGTCGTGATCATCCACCACCACGGCCAGATGGTAGGTGGGATAGCCGTCGGCCTTGAGCAGCACCGCGTCCTGCAATTCCCTGACGTCGAAGGTCACCCGGCCGCGGATTTCGTCCTCGAACGCGACCTCACCCTCCAGCGGCACGGCCAAACGCACTACCCAGGCCCGGCCCTCCGCCTCTTTCGCGGCCCGCTCTTCGGGCGTGAGCCAGCGGCAGCGGCGGTCGTAGCCGACTTTCTGTTTTTTGGCCTGCTGCTCGGCCCGCATGTCGGCCAGTTCCTCGGGCGTGCAGTAGCAGCGATAGGCGTGGCCGTGTTCGATAAGCCAGTCCGCCGCCTCCTGGTACATGGGCAGGCGTTGTGATTGAATGTAGGGCGCGTGGGGCCCGCCCACGTCGGGGCCTTCGTCCCAGTCCAGGCCCAGCCAGCGCAGGCCGGAGATGATTTTGTCCAGGGCGTCGGGGACGTAGCGCTTGCGGTCGGTGTCCTCGATGCGGAGGATGAATTGGCCGCCGGTGTGGCGGGCGTAGAGCCAGGCGAAGAGGGCGGTGCGGGCGCCGCCGATGTGCAGGTAGCCGGTGGGGCTGGGGGCGAATCGGGTTCGGGCAGGTTGGGTCATGGGAGGTCGTCAGGGAAAGATGGTTTGGGAGATGCGGGATTGGGGGTACCCTTGGGCGAGCAAGGGCTGGATGAGGTCGGTTTGTAAG
>JALXCB010000156.1 GCA_026991225.1 Anaerolineae bacterium
GTGGAAGGTTGGCCCCAGGGGACGCCGCCCCAACAACTCCGTTTCCTGGGCCAGACGGGCGGCGTCCCCTGGGGCCAACCTTCCACCCTGGCCGTGGTCGAGGACGAAACCCTTTACATCGCCCAGGGCAACGCCCTGCGCATCATGGACATCAGCGACCCGCGAACGTTTCGCGAACTGGGCCATATGGAGAACCTGCCCGCGCCTCTCACTTCGTTGGCGGTGCAAGAGGGCTTTCTCTATGCCCAGGCCGGGGGGCTGCTGACCATCGACATCCATGACCCCAGCCATCCCCGCATCACCGATGACCAGCCCGGCATTCCCGGCGACGTGCGGGCCACCCAAAACCGGGTCTATCTCGTCGCGTCTGACGCATGGACAGCGTTCGATATAACCCAACCCGAACATCCCCAACTTGTGGACCGCATCCCGCCTATGGAAGGCGGCTTTTCATTCCACGGCGCCAACGTGGTGATTGGCCTGAACAACCTCCTCACCGTTTATGACCTGAGCGTGCCATCCCAACCTGAGCGCATCGGCGAATTGATCTTCGACCAGGCCATCCATATCACGCAAATGGCCTATGATCATCCTTATCTGATCATGGAAACCTTCAACGAGAATGAATACGATTATCGAGATCAATACGCTTTTGTATCTGTGGATATGACGGATCCCACACATCCGCGCATCGTCAACCAAACCCGAGCGTCCTGGATTTCTGGCATCTCAGGATGTCAACCCCATGGCGCTTCCCAGACGCCTGCTTCCCCCGAAGCCGATAGCTGGTATCGCACCATCTACCATCATCTTATGCTTCGATATCCCTATCTTTATTACGCTTACCGCAGCGAGGGATTCACCACCGATTACTTCATGTATTACGAGTACGAGGGTCTGGGCCACTGGGATGTCAGTCCCTGGTTCTCAGGCATGACAACCTTGTGCGCACCGCCCGAAGGGGAAAGAGAGGCCAACCGCATCGATGGCGTCGCCTTGCCCCTCGCGGCCAGCGACACCCGCCTGATCGCCGCGTACCGGAACGATCTCGCCATCTTCCAGGTGGAGCCATTTGTGCGCCTGCCTATGGAGCCCAACGCCGACCGCTATATGGGCCTGCTGACGCCCATCCATGTCGACGGCTGGGATACGACCCTGTACGTCACCACCCACGACCACGTGCTCGCCCTGGACAACGCCCAACCGCAGCGGCCCCAGGTCTTGGGCCCGCTGCATCCGGCCGCGGTGGCCGCCCGCTTCGAAGGCCCCTGGGCCTATCTCACCTACCAGAACCCATTCGGCATCCCCTACACGCTGGATGTCTGGGCCATGAATGTAACCGATCCCCTGGCCGCGCGCCATCCCCTTACCCCTCGGGAAGACATGATGATGGATGAGGTCATCGCCGTTTCCCAGGGCTTGGTGCTACTCAAACACTGGAGCCCGGATCGAGCGTATGAGTTCTATGGCAAAGTCATCGACGCCCGGGACCCGGAACGCCCCCAGGACCTCTCACAAACCTATGGTTTCGGCCCCATCGATCTCGAAACCCTGACCCCCTGGGAAACGGACCCGCTGGTAGCCTGGACCCTGAATCCCACGCCGTATGATCACATTCTACGCATCAGCCGGGCCAGCGCGCCCGATCAGCCCGTGGCCGAGCTGCGTCTGCCCGTGGATCGGCCCATCGGGATGACCGCGCTGAGGGGCCGCACCCTTTACCTCCTCACCGACAGCGATTTACGCCTCATCGATCTCACGAATCTGGATCAGCCCCAAACCATCGCCCGTCATGACTTTGCCGACGTGTGGGGACAGGCCCATGCCCTGAAACTGTACGGGGATCGCGCCTATATCGCCATCGGGCCGCAGGTGCGCATTGTGGATGTGCACGATCCCGACCATCTCACCGAAGTCGGACGCTACGACGCGCCCGGCGACGTGATGGACCTGCATCTGCATGGCCACATCCTGACGCTGGCCATGGGCCGCCTGGGGTTCATCCAATTGGACGACGTGCGACGGTTTCCGCACGCCCTCTATCTCCCGCTTATAGGACCATGAACATGCTGCGACGAATCTGGCGATCCTGGCTGTGGGCTTGGCTTTTGGCCGCGTGGCTGCTCGGCCCTGGCGTCTCCTTCCAGGCGTCCGCGGGCGGTCCCGGCTGGCAGCCCCTGGGGCCCGAGGGCGGTCCCGTGTATCAGCTCACCCCCGACCATGCGGCGCATCCGCGGGTCATCTACGCGGCCGCGGGCCATCTCTATCGCAGCCGGGATGGCGGCATCCACTGGCTGCCACTGCCCCTCGACGACGAAAACGTTTCGGTGAGGGCCGTGGGCGTCACGCCTCAAGAGCCAACCACCCTTTTTGTGGGGTTGGAAAACGCCGGCGTGCGCATGAGCATGGATGGCGGCGCCACCTGGCATCGCACCGATTTGGATAACGCCACCGTGCGGGGCTTTGTCTTCCATCCGGAAAATCCTCGGATCGTGTACGCCGTGACCGAGTGGTCGGTGTATCGCAGCGTCAACCGCGGTTGGAACTGGGAAATCCTTCCCTTATATGAAGTGAAAACCGTCGTCATCCACCCCCGAAACGGCAATATCCTCTACGCCGGGACCAATGGCGGGGTCTACAAATCATGGGATGGCGGCTGCACATGGCGGAAGATCGGTTTGCCGGGAGAAGATGTTTGGGCTTTGGCCATCGATCCAAAATCACCCGAGACGATTTATGCAGGCACATGGATGGGTAAACTCTACGTCAGCAACGATGGCGGCGAGGTTTGGATACCGACGCCTTTGCCGTACGAGCTTCCCCATTCGGCCATCCACACCATCGTCATCGACCCAACCTCGCCGTCATCCCGACTTATCATCGCCACCCCAAGCGGACTTTGGCGCAGCATGAATGGCGGCGAGACATGGGAAGCCTTTGGCGAGGCCCTGGCTCCCAGACGGATCCATGCGTTTCTGGCTGTGGCGGACGCCACCTTTCTCGCGGGAACCGATATGGACATTTTCAGAAGCGAGGACGGCGGTGCGACCTGGCAACAACGCCAGCTCAACCCGAACGCAGCGCTTGCCTGGCTGCCGATGGTGCTCTCTCCAACGAACAGCGAGTGACCTATGAATATGCGCTTCAGTATTCTCGCCACATTCGTCATCCTCATCCTTCTGCTGGGAGGATTCCCCCTGCATGGCGAAAGTCATGGGGCCGGGAATCAGGGATGGGAGCCCTTGGGACCGGACGGCGGGCCGGTGGGGCGGCTCCTTATCTATCCCAATCCACCCTACACGCTGTACGCGCTCACCACCAGGGGAGCCCTCTTTCGGAGTGATGATGGTGGCAAGAGGTGGCATAACACCCTCGCCAGCAACAGCGTCACAGGCATGACGTCATTGGCCCTTCATCCTCAATCCCCCGACATCCTCTACGCAGGCGACCAAACCGGCGGCATCTTCAAAAGCGATGACCGCGGAGAAACTTGGCGGCAAATCTTTCAGGTTCATGATTGGTTTGTTCATGCCATTTCTTTCCTGACAATCGACCCTTTGCAACCGCGAACCATCTACGCCACTTCGCCCCCCTCTGTTTACAAGAGCGACGATGATGGGGTCACCTGGACCAAAATGGAACACCTCCCCGATTTAGGCTTTGATAACATCATCCTGGGTTTGTATCCATCCCCCACCAGGCCGAATGCCCTTTATTTGTTCAGCACCAAAACCCTCTATAAAAGCCTCGATGG
>JALXCB010000157.1 GCA_026991225.1 Anaerolineae bacterium
CTGCCCAACCACGATGAAGACGACGTCGAATTCGAGGGAACCATCGAATCCAAGCACAGCGATTACTGGATCATCGATGGCAAGACCGTGTACGTCGATGGCAAGACCGAGATCGACGAAGAGCACGGCCCCGCGGACGTGGGCGCTTACGTCGAGGTCGAGGCCAAACGTCGGGGTGATGGCGCATATTACGCCAAGAAAATCAAGGTGAAAGAAGGCCATCAGACGCCTCATCCCACGGCCACGCATCATCCCACCGAAACCCCTCATCCCACGAGCACGCCGCATCCGACCGAAACGCCCCACCCCACCTCTACACCCGGCCATGGCCAGGAAGTCGAGTTCCGCGGCCTCATCCGCAGCCAAAACGGCGACCAGTGGCGCATCGACGACATCACCGTCACCGTGGATGGCAACGCCCGCATCGACGAAGAAGACGGGCCGGCAGTCGTAGGCGCCACCGTGGACGTGGAAGCCATCCACCAGTCCGATGGCAGCCTCTGGGCCAAGAAGATCGAGGTCAAGGAATCGAATCACGACGACGACAACCATGACGTCGAGTTCAAAGGAACCATCGAGGCCAAGAACGGGAGTATGTGGACCATCGGCGGCCGCCAGGTCATGGTGGACGGCGCCACCGAGATAAACGAACGCAAAGGCCCGGCCGACGTGGGCGCTTATGTGGAAGTCAAGGCCCGCCAGCAGAACGACGGCAACCTCCACGCCCGCAAGATCAAGGTCGAATCCCACAACGGCGGCTATAATGACTTGCCCAAGGTGGAATGGAAAGGCGACATCGAGGCCATGAACGGGAATACGTGGACCATCGCCGGTCGTCAGGTGATGGTGGACGCCCGCACCCGTCTCATCACCGACCACGGGCCCATGGAAGTGGGCGCTTACGTGAAAGTCAAGGCTCGCCAACAGAATGATGGCAGCCTCTGGGCCGAGCGCATCGAAACCATGCGCCGCAACGGCTCCCAGACCGAGGTCAAATTTCAGGGCCGCATCGAAGCCATGAACGCAAATCAGTGGCGAGTCGGCGGCTTCGACGTGGCGGTGGATGGAAACACCGTCATCGACCAACGCGAAGGACCCGCCCAGGTGGGCGCTTACGCCGAAGTGAAAGCCGCCCGCATGAATGACGGCAGCCTCTACGCCTACCGCATCCACATCGAAAACGACGCGCCCGACGGCTTCAAGATCGAATTCCGCGGCCCCATCGAGGCCATGTCCGCCGCCATGTGGCAGGTCGCCGGCTTCCAGGTCGTGGTCGACGAGGGAACCCGCTTCGAGAACCTGGCGCGCGCGGCCTTGGGCGTCACCGCCAAGGTAAAAGCCCGTCGCATGGATGACGGCTCCCTCCTAGCCATCAAGATCGAAGTCAAAGGCGACGAGATGGAGCAACGCCGTAAGGTCGAGTGGAAAGGCCAGCTTCAACGCTTCGACGCCCATAGCTGGACCGTGGGAGGTCGCACCGTCATGCTGAACCAGAGCACAGAGATCATCGGCCAGCCCGTCCTCGGCGCCATGGTCGAGGTGCACGCCCGCATGCAGGCCGATGGCTCCCTGCTGGCTGCCAAACTCAAAGTGGAACAGCATCAATCTCGGGTGAAATTCAAAGGTATGGTGGAAAGCATCAGCCCCAACGCCTGGGTCATCTCTGGCCGCACCGTCCTGGTGGACGGCCGCACCGTCTTCGACCAACGCCACGGCCCCCTGGGCGTTGGCGTCACCGTCAAGGTGAAAGCCATGCGCCAAGCCGATGGCTCCCTCCTGGCTCTGCGCATCAAGCGTGAGGACTGAGCTCCATGCGTCGCATTCACGCCAGCATCACCATGCGCCCCCTCGGCATCTTCCCCCTTCTCCTCATCGGTTGGATGAGCGTCCTGGCGGCGCTCGTCCAGCCGACCTCCGCATCGACTGCAGGAGCGGGCGCCCCCATTTCTCCCTCGGGCGTCGACGCCGCCGCTCCCGCCATCGCTATAACCCGGCAGGGCTCCGTCCACATCGTCTGGGAGCAGAACGGCGGCATCTGGTATCGCAACTGGCGCAACGGAACATGGTCCGCCGCCACCGAGATCGCATCCGAAGGCGAAAACCCCTTCCTGGCATCCGATCCCTATGGCGAAATCATCTATCTGGCCTGGGAACAGGAATTCGGCGGGAATTACGAGATCTTCGCCTGCAAATGGGATAGCATCAGCGGCTGGACCGTCCCGCACAACGTCTCAAGCAATGATGGCGGCTCCTCCTCGCCCGCCCTATCCGTGAGCTCCGACGGCAAAGTGCATCTGGTCTGGGCCGACACCTCGCCCGGAGCCAGCGCCATCTATCACGCCATCTCCGCCGACGGCGAGAGCTGGCCCCTGGCCCTGCCCATCCCCAACGCCCAGGGTGGCGCTCCCACCGCAGCCTTCGACCCGACCGGCGTCCTGCACATCGCCTGGCAGCATCGCGCCAGCTTCGCCGACAACCTGCGCATCTGGACCGCCCGCTACGCGGGGAACGCCTGGAGCGCGCCCAAGGCCCTCACCGATGGCTCGCAGCAGGCCTACGCCCCCGACATGGCAGGCAACGGCGGCCGAGTCATCCTGGCCTGGCAGGAAGAGAATCAGGCCAAACTGGCCCTGCTGAATGGCGCCGCCTGGCAGGTGGACGTTTCCCAAACCGGATCTGGCCCCAGCGTGGCCATCAATGGCGACGGCGTCGCCGAATGGGCCTGGGAAACCAGCTCGGGCCTGGCCCGTCAGTTCGGGCGCGCGGGCTGGACCGCACCACAGACCTGGGCCAAACCGGGCAGCAAAGGGCTCGACCTCGCCTCCCAGAATGGCCGTATCGGCATCGTTTGGGTGGAAAATCAGAGTGGGAGCGATCGCGTCTTTTACAATAGCGATATTTTGACTACAATGATGCAACCGCTTATCATGACGCGCTAACTTCCATGCATCTCTGACTCCCCCCCGCCGTGACTGCGCCTTTGCAGATCCTTCTTCTTGCACTGCAAGCAACCCTCTCTTCACAGACTCAACGCACATCCGGTCCAGATGATGACGCGCTGGTTGAACGCGCCCGCAAACTGGACGACGAGGCGTGGCAGATCATCTTCAACCGTCACTACTCCCGCATTTACAGCTTCCTCTACTACAAAGTGGGCGACCCCAACGTCGCCGAAGACCTGAGCGGCGAGGTCTTCGAGCGGGCCGTCAAAAACATTCACCGCTTCAAACCCCGAGGCGGCGGTCTGGCGGGATGGCTCACCCGCATCGCCCAAAACCTCGCCCACGACTACCACCGCCGCCGCAACAGCCGTCCTCCCGATCCCCTGGAATTGAACGAAAGCTGGATATCAGACGGACTAGACCCTTCCCGGCAAGTCCTCTCCCAGGAATCCGCAGCCTACCTCCATCAGGCCCTGCAAAAACTCACGCCCCAGCAGCGAGACGTCATCCTCCTGCGCTTCATCGCCCAGATGCGCACGCCCGAAGTGGCGAAAATCATGGGCAAAACCGAAGGCGCGATCAAGGCCCTGCAACATCGGGCCCTAGCCTCCCTGCGCCGAGAGCTGGAAACCCTAGGCTATCATGACTGATCTGAACGACCGACTGGACGCCGCCATCGACGATTTGTTGGCGGGAAAAGCCTTTCCTCAGGAGAAGGAGCTGCGGGAGCTGTTGTCTCCGGCCCAAGCCCTGATGGAAGCGCCCGTGCCCGCGCCCGCCAACCGCACCGCCCGCGTCCGCATGAACG